>CAUZVJ010000148.1:0-6468 GCA_963583225.1 Verrucomicrobiia bacterium | reverse complement strand
GTGGTCAATTTCATTTTGCGGCCAAGCCGCTTGGCCAAGTGCGGGCAACACAACATCGGCGAGCGGCACGAAGGCCCAGTGCTCTTTCCACCTGGCACCCTGCTCGATCCAGCGGCGAATCAACTCCCTCTCCCCGGCCGACAGTGTCCGCTTCGAGTCCGGCGGCGGCATCAGGTCGTCGGGGTCGGTCGCGGTGATGCGCCGGTACAACTCGCTGGCCTGCGGCTTGCCCGGGGTGATGACAAAGAGGTCGTCGTCCAGCTTGGCGAACGCGCCCTCGCGCGAGTAAAGACGCAGGTCGGCTTTGCGGGCTTTTTCGTCCGGGCCGTGGCAGGCAAAACAGCGGTCGGAGAGCAGCGGCTTGATTTGGCTCTCAAAATCCACCACCTGGCCAAGCGCGGAACCGACGGCAAAAGCCAAGCCCAGCGCCAAGCCAAGTCGCCTGTAAAAAAGCAGATTCACAGCGGCGGAAACCTACCACGACAAAAGCAGGATGAAAATGCGAAAAGTCGCCCGCACCTTTGTCTCCGCCGGGGTTGCCGCGCGCCCGGCCAAGTGGCATGCTGCGCAGCCGGATCTTTCCCCCGATGAACATCCATCACCTCGAACTGTTTTACTACGTGGCCAAGCACGAGGGCATCAGCAATGCCGTGCGCAAAATCCCGTACGGCATCCAGCAACCGGCGGTCAGCACGCAGATTTCGTTGCTCGAGGAATTTCTCGACGTGACGCTCTTCCATCGCCGGCCGTTTGAGTTGACGGAAACGGGGGAGGCGCTCTACGAATTCGTCGAGCCGTTTTTCAGCAACATCGACAAAACGGCCGACGACCTTCGCGGCGGTGAATCCCTGCGGATGCGTGTCGGCGCGTCGCACATAATCTTGAGCGACCACATGCCGGCGATCATGGAAAAGGTTCGCGAGAACCGGCCCGATTTGAGGGTGTCGCTGCAACCCGGACATCAACCGGCGTTGGAGGCCGCGCTGCTCGCGCGCGAGATCGATGTCGCCGTAACCGTGCTCGAGAAGGAACCGCCGCCCGGCATCGAGGGGCACGCGCTGCTCGAAATCCCGCTGGTGCTGGTGGCCAAGCGGTCGTCAAAAATCAAGTCAGTCGATGAGTTGTTTGCGTCGCGAAAAATCACCGAGCCGCTCATTTGCCTGCCGGCGGATGAGCCGGTGACAAAAATCTTCCGCACCGGCCTTGCCGACGCGGGCGTGGACTGGCACACGACGCTCGAGGTGAACTCGTTCGACCTCGCGGAGAAACTCGCGGCCAAGGGCTTCGGCGTCGGCCTCGGTGTTGTGTCGCCGTCCTCCAAGCGCGTTCCGGGTGTGCGCGCCATTCCGCTGCCTGATTTTCCCAGGCTCAAGCTGGGCGTGCTGTGGCAGGGCAAACTCGAGGGGTTGCTCCAGTCGTTCGTCGCGGGCATCGAGTGGCACGTCGGGAATCTCAAACAAATGCTCGCCGACGAGGCGCAGTCGAGCGACGAAACCGCATGACAATCGAACGGCACCCCGATACACTGCCGCCGTGGACAATCCGATCATCGTCGCGCTCGACCTGCCCAGCCCGCAGAAGGCACTGAAACTCGCCGAAGAACTCGCCCCCCTTGTCGGCGCGTTCAAGGTCGGCAAGCAGTTGTTCGTCAGCGGCGGGCCGGACATCGTCCGCAAACTCCGCGCCACCGGTGCCAAGGTTTTTCTCGACCTCAAGCTGCACGACATCCCCAACACCGTGGCCAAGGCCATCATCTGCGCCACCGATCTCGGCGTGCAAATGGCCACCGTCCACGCCTCCGGCGGCACCGCCATGCTCACCGCCGCCGAGAACGCCGCCCACGAGCAGGCCGCCATGCTCCGGGCCGAGCCGCCGCTCGTCCTCGCCGTCACCGTGCTCACCAGCATGGACGACAGCGACCTCGCCGAGTTGGGCATCGAGTGCGGCGTGCAGGAACAGGTGTTGCGTCTGGCCAAGCTCGCCACCGGCGCGGGGTTGCGCGGGCTGGTTTGTTCACCACAGGAAATCGAGATGCTCCGCGCCGAGCTTGGCAACGACGTCCAACTGGTCACGCCCGGCATCCGCCCCGAGTCGAGCAAGGCCGACGACCAAAAACGCACCATGACCCCGGCCGTAGCCATTCAAGCCGGGGCGAACTGGCTGGTGATCGGCCGCCCCATCACCGGCGCAAAAGATCCCAAGGTCGCCACGATCGGGATTCTTCACACGATCGACCCCGAACTCGTTCCCGAGAGCGAACGCCGCGAGCTCCTCCCGGAAGTCGTCGACTGCGCCGAGTGCGGCCAAAGCCTCAAGCTCGACGCCACCGAGCAGGCCATCGGCAGATACCACTGCCCCCACTGCGACAAGGACGTCGAGCACAAGACTGGCTAAATCTCGCGCTCGTAAACGCGCCAGCGCTTGGTCACTTTTGCGCCGGAGTTTTTCAGCACGCGATGCACCCGGAAATTCGACTCGAGCATCCACGAAAACTCGATCCGCCTGTACCGGCTGTCCAGCAGCGCCTTGGCGATCCGCGCCCCGAACGCCGACTCGATACCCTTGTTCCGGTGCGCCTTCAGCACCCCCGCCACCAGGCCGCGGATCAGGTCGATGCGCCGGCGCGCGAGCATGAAACGCAGCAGGCCAAGCGGCCCAAGCCGGCCTCCGCACGCCTTGACCGCCACGTTGATGTCCGGCACCGCCACGCAGATGCCCACCGGTTCGCCGTCGTACTCGGCGATCAGCGTGCACTCCGGCAGCAGGAACGGCTTGAGGTCCCCGGCCAGTTTCTGGAACTCCTCACGACTGAACGGCACCGCACCCCAGTTCTCGCTCCACGCCTCGGCGTAGATTTTCACGAGGATGTCGATCTCCGTCTCGAGCTTGGGCAGGTTTGCTTGGCGAATGGTCACTTGGCCGTTCCGCGCACCGGCCTTGGCCAAGCGCTCGAGATACCGCACGTCCACGTCGGCGAACGCCACCTCGCGCGCCAGCAGATCCTCCACCTTGGCCAAGCCGGCCGACTCGACGAGCCGCTGGTAGTACGGCGGGTTCCACGTCGTGAGCAGCGCCGGCGGCTCGTCAAAGTTTTCGATCAACAACCCGATCTCCTCGTTGATGGTGAAACTCGCCGGGCCGCGCATGCGCTTGAGTCCCTGCCCGCGCAGCCACTCCGCCGCCGCCGCAAACAGGAGCTTGGCCACCGACTCGTCATCCACGCACTCGAAGAAACCGAAGAAGCCGACGTCGTCGTCGTACACCTCAAGGTGGCGGTTGAACCGAATCGCGGCGATGCGCCCGACCAGCTCGCCGGCGGCGTCCCGGGCAAGCAACAGCGCCGCATCCGAATGCTGGAAAAACGAGCCGCGCGCCCGGTCGAGCCTCTTCAATTCCTCGCGCCAAATCGGTGGCACCCACGGCGAGTCGCCGGTGTAGATTCGCAGCAGAAACCGGACAAACTCGCGGAGCTGTGTTCGGTTTTCGACAGTCTCGATGCGGATCACGGCCAAGCTATTAGTTGAAAACCGGGCCGGTTGAAACTAAAACTACCGGCGAAATGACAGACCGTTCTTTCAGCAAGCCAAACGCGCTCCTCGCCGCCGCACTGTTCGCTGCCGCTTGGCCAGGCGCGCACGCCGCCGAGGGGCAAGGCGCGTTTCTCTCCCGCGTCCGGCAGCTCACCTTCGAGGGTCGGCGCAGCGGCGAAGGCTACTTTAGCGCCGACGGCTCCAAGCTGATCTTTCAAAGCGAACGCGAGGCTGGCAATCCGTTCTACCAAATTTACACGCTCGATTTCGAAACCGGCGACTCGGCCCGCGTCTCGCCTGGACATGGCAAGACCACCTGTGCGTTTTTTCACCCCAGCGGCGGGCGGGTGCTCTTCGGCTCGACGCATCACGACCCGCAGACCATGGCCAAGCAGAAGGCGGAACTCGATTTTCGCGCCTCCGGCAAGCAGCGCCGTTACTCGTGGGACTACGACGAGACGATGGACATCTTCACCGCCAACCCGGACGGCACCGGCCTACGCCGACTCACGACCGCGCGGGGTTACGACGCCGAGGCCGGCTTCTCACCGGACGGCTCGAGGATTGTTTTCAGTTCCACCCGCAGCGCCTACGCCGGCGACCTCACCGACGAGGAGAAAAAACTTCGCGAGATCGACCTCTCCTACTTTGGCGAAATTTACATCATGAACGCCAACGGCTCGGGGCAGACCCGTCTGACCCGCACGCCCGGTTACGACGGCGGCCCGTTTTTTTCGCCGGACGGCTCGAGGATTGTTTGGCGGAGATTCAACAAGTCCGGCACGGTGGCGGAGATTCATACAATGAAACTCGACGGCTCGGAGGTCCGCAAAATCACCAGCTTCAAGTCGATGTCGTGGGCGCCGTATTTTCATCCGTCCGGCGACTACATTATTTTCGCCAGCAACAAGCTTGGTTTCACCAACTTCGAGCTGTACCTCGTCGATGCGCTTGGTCAACGCGAGCCGATCCGCGTCACCGAGCGCGCCGGTTTTGATGGCCTGCCGGTTTTCTCGCCGGACGGCTCCCAGCTTTGCTGGACCTCCAACGCCACGCCGGAGAAGCAGTCGCAACTTTTCCTCGCCAAGTGGGATCACCCGGGCGCACTGGCCGCGCTTGGCCAAGCGTCGGAACGCGAATCCGGCCAAGCCGCCCTGTCGCCCGGCGTCTCGATCGATGACTTGAAAAAACACGTCGCCTACCTTGCCTCGGACGAACTGGAGGGCCGTCGCACCGGCAGCGAAGGCATCCGCAAGGCGGCCGACTACATTCGCCAGCGCCTGGCCAAGGCTGGGCTGCAACCACTTGGCTCCGAGCAGGATAGCTTCAATCACACGTTTGAGTTCACCGGCGGCGTGGAGCTGGTGAAACCGGAAAACCGCATGATCCTCCGAGGCCACACCGGCGAGGATCAAGCCTTCGAGTTGGGCAAGGATTTCCGACCGCTGGCGTTTTCGGCCAACGGCGTGGTCGAGGGCGAAGTGGTCTTCGCCGGCTACGGGCTGACCAAGCCGGGCGAACTCGGTGTCGGCTACAACTCGTACGGCGGCCTCGACGTGAAGGACGAAATCGTGATGGTTCTTCGCTACGTGCCGGAGGACATCTCGGTCGAGCGCCGGCAGGAACTCAACCGCTACGCCGGCCTCCGCTACAAGGCGCTCATCGCCCGCAACAACGGCGCCAAGGCGTTGCTCGTCGTCACCGGCCCGAACTCCCCCAACCCCGGCGCCTTGGCCAAGCTGAGCTTCGACACCAGCATGGCCGGCGCGGGCATCCCGGTCCTTTCGATCAGCGGCGAAATCGGTAACTCGCTGGTTCAATTTTACGGCAAGTCACTCAAGCAACTGCAGACGTCACTCGATAAGGAAAATCCACACACCGTCCACGGTCTCTCGCTGCCCGGTATCGTTCTCAACATAAAAACCTCCATCAAACGCATCCGCCAACAGGACAGCAATCTCATCGCCCTGTTGCCTCCGCTTGGCCAAGCGGACAAGACCAAGCCGACCGAGTACGTCATGCTCGGCGCGCATTACGACCACCTTGGCCGCGGCGAGACCGGCGGCTTCGGCGTCAAGGACGAGGAAGGCATGGTGCACAACGGCGCGGACGACAACGCATCCGGCGTGGCGGCGTTGCTCGAGATAGCGGCCAACTTGGCCAAGCGCCGAGAGTCCAAGCCGGCTGAGTTTCAACGAGGCGTGATCTTCAGCTTTTGGTCCGGCGAAGAGCTTGGCCTGATCGGCTCGGCGCGGTACGCCGCCAAGCCGACGGTGAACCTCAGCAACGTCGTCGCTTACTTGAACTTCGATATGGTCGGCCGTCTCCGCGACAACAAGCTCACGCTGCAGGGCGTCGGCTCATCGAGCGCGTGGAAGAAACTGATCGAGCGCCGAAATGTCCTTGCCGGGTTCGATCTCACGCTGCAACAGGATCCCTATCTACCGACGGACACGACGTCGTTTTATCCCAAGGGCATTCCGGTGCTCGCCTGGTTCACCGGCAGCCACAAGGAATACCACCGGCCGGCCGACGACACCGACACGCTGAATTTTGAAGGGCTCGAGCGCATCACGAAGTTCGCCGGGAACATGGTGCGCGACCTGGCCGGGGGCGGCGACCGGCCGGACTATTTGAAAGTCGAAAAATCCGACCAGGGCGGCAGTCGCGATGCCATCCGCGTGTACCTCGGCACCATCCCCGACTACGCCTCGGAGGACGTGAAAGGGGTGTTGCTCACCGGCGTGCGCGGCGGCGGCCCGGCCGACAAGGCGGGGCTAAAGGGGGGCGACGTCATCGTCCATTTCGCAGGCAGGGACATCACCAACATTTACGATTACACCTACGCGCTCGACGCGGTCAAAGTCGGCAAGCCGGTGGGCATCGAGGTGTTGCGAAAGGGGAAGCGGGTGAAACTCTCCATCACTCCCGCTGCCCG
>CAUZVJ010000147.1:0-6470 GCA_963583225.1 Verrucomicrobiia bacterium | reverse complement strand
CCGTCCGGCAGCGGATCCCCGGCCTGCAACCCGTTCGGGAAGAGCAGGGCGGCTAGGAGCGCCACTGCAGGAGTGCTGCCAACTGGGGCGAAATGCGTCACGTTCGTTCTCTTCAGGGACGTATTCAGCGCCGTGATCATTCACGGCAAGGAATATAGTCACTTGGCATATTCCACGAAGCGGTTTTCCCGAACCATCGTCACGCGGATCTGACCCGGGTATTGGAGTTCCTCCTCGATCTTTCGCGCCACCTGCCGGGCTAAGTCGTAGCTTTCCTCGTCGCTGATTTTCTTGGGGTTCACGATGATCCGAATCTCCCGACCGGCCTGGACCGCGTAACACTTGTCCACACCGTCGAACGAGGCCCCGATCCGCTCCAGGTTCCTGAAACGCTGGAGGTACGATGTCATCGTCTCGGAGCGGGCACCCGGGCGGGAGGCGCTGATGGCGTCGGCGGCGCTGGCGAGGATGCCCCAGATGAAGTCGTAAGGCACCTCGCCGTGATGCGATGCAACCCCGTTGACGACATCCTCCGGCTCCTTGTTGCGCTTCAGGAAATCCGCCCCGACGATGGCGTGCGGCCCCTCGGCTTCCTCCGACATCGCCTTGCCAATGTCATGCAGCAGCCCGATGCGCTTGGCCTTGCTGATGTCCAGTCCCATTTCGCCCGCCAGCAATCCCATCAGGTGTGCGACCTCGACGGAGTGCGCCAGGACGTTCTGCGAGTAGCTGCTACGGTAGCGGAGTTTGCCGAGTACGGAGAGCACCTCCTGGCTGAGCGTGCTGACGCCGGCCTTTTGCGCCGCCTCCTCGCCGACGTTGGCGAGGTTGTAGTTGTTTTCCTCCGTGACCTTGGAGACGACTTCCTCGATGCGGGTGGGGTGGATCCGGCCGTCCTTGACCAGGCGCGCCATCGATTCCCGGGCAATCTCGCGCTTGATGGGGTCGAACCCGGAAAGCACAACGGTGTTGGGCGTGTCGTCGATCAATACCGTGACACCTGTGGCCGTCTCGAAGGCGCGGACATTGCGTCCTTCACGGCCGATGATACGCCCCTTGATTTCCTCATCGCCGTTCAGCGAAACCGTGGCCGTTGTGGCCTCGTAAGTGTGTTCGCCGGCGTAGCGCTGAATCGCCAACCCGATGATCCGGCATGCCTTCTCCTCTGCGTGGTCTTTTGCGCCGTCAACAATGGCCTTGGAGATTTGGCTCGCCTCCATCTTGGTTTCATCCCCAATGATTTCAAAAAGACGGTCCCGCGCGTCGTCCGGGCTCAGGTCGGCGATTTTGCTAAGCGCCTCCTTGTGCTTGTTGATTATCTGCTCGGCAGTTTCCTGTTTATCACCAAGGTCGGATTCAAGCTCCCGGAGCGCGGCCTGTTTTTGGTTCAGTTGCTTTTCATTCTCGAGCAGTGATTGAAGTTGCCGGTCGAGCAGCGACTCCCGTTCCTCCAGCCGTTTTTCCCGCTGGCGGATTTCTTCACTCTCCGCACCGATCGCATTCTCGATCTCATCGCGCAGTCGGTTCGTTTCCTCCCGGGTCAACATCCGCGCGCTGCGTGTCAGCACCTCGGCCTCGCGGCGCGAGTGTTCCTTCAGGGAGGACTCGGTGCTTTTCAAGGCGCGACGAATCTGCCGCTTCTGATCCTTTCGAATCCAGATCAGTGCGACGATCATGACCACTGTCATAACGCCCCATAACCAAGGCTCTGCTACTGCCAAGCTTTGCATCGAATTTTAAGCGGGCGGGGGAATCAGCCAACCGCTCGGTGTGGCGATCATGTCCATTTTGACATCGTGCCTCTCCAACGGCACGTCAGGGTACACTTGTTGATCGAAGCAGACGCCGCATATTTTGGCGGGGATATCAGCCAACAACCGGTCAAAAAAACCTCCACCGCGGCCCAGTCTGCCACCAAGGCCGTCGAAGGCTACCCCGCCGACGATGGCTAAGTCGAGTTGCTTCGTATCCATTTTTTGACTGCCGGGTGAAGGCTCAGGAATGCCGAATTTTCCCGCCACAAGGTCGCCCAAGTTGGCTATCGCGCAAGCCCCGTAACCATTTTTTTCAACTGAAAAACGGGGTAGGGCGATGGTTTTACCTGTCACTAAGCCGTTTTCGATCAATGCTTTTACATCAATTTCACCTGAAATCGGCATGTACAGCATCGCTTGGCCTGCCTCTTGCCAAGCGGTCGATTCGAGAATCAGGCGGCACACGGCCTGCGAGTCCTCCGCCGCTTGGCCAAGGCTCAACCCCTCCATGGCCAGGCGCGCCTCCCGGCGGGTCAAGCGCTTGACCTCTTGGGGGTCAGTCGTTTGCCCGTTTTCGCCCATTGCTTAATTTCGCGAAATGCTCCCGCCAATAATCGACCCGCGCCTTGATTTTCTTCTCCGCGCCCTGCTCGGTCGGTTCGTAAAACCGGCGCACGGCTCCGAGGTAATCTTGCGCGACGAAGTGCCCCGGGAAGTCGTGCGAGTATTTGTACCCTTCGCCGTGGCCCAGTTTCGCGGCTCCGGAGTAATGTGAATCCTTGAGATGACTCGGCACCGGGATTGTTTTGCCGGAGCGAATATCCGCCAGCGCAGCGTCGATGGCCTTGATGACGCTGTTGCTTTTATAGGCACCGGCGATGTAGATGGCTGCCTCGGCGATCGGAATCCGCGCCTCGGGCCACCCGATGAACTCGGCGGCCTGAAACGCCGCGTTGGCCAGCACTAATGCCATCGGATCAGCCAAGCCAACGTCCTCCGCGGCGTGGATGACAATGCGACGGGCAATGAAGCGCGGATCCTCCCCAGCGTGGATCATCTTTGCCAGCCAGTAAAGCGTCGCGTCAACATCACTGCCCCGCATCGACTTGATGAAGGCGGAGATCGTGTCGTAGTGCGCATCCTCGTCGCCGTCGTACACCACGGCTTTTGTCTGGATGCAGTCTTCGGCGACTTGCAGGGTGATGCGGACAACGCCGTCGTCGTCCGGCGGCGTGGTCAGCGCCGCGATCTCCAGCGAGTTGAGCGCCTTGCGCGCATCGCCATCGGATACCCTTGCCAAATGCTCCGCCGCCTCGGGTGCCGCCTCGCATTTCAAGTGGCCCAGGCCACGCTCCTCGTCGCCAAGGGCGCGTTGGATCAACTGGGCAATCTCCCCTTGTGCAATCGGCTCGAGTTCAAAAATCTGCGAGCGAGAAACCAGCGGCGAGTTGACGAAGAAAAACGGGTTGTGGGTGGTGGCCCCGATCAGGCGCACCGTGCCGTTCTCCACATCGGGCAGAAGCGTGTCCTGTTGGGACTTGTTGAACCGGTGAATCTCATCGATGAAAAGCAGCGTCGTCGCCCCGGAATTGGCCAAGCGGTTGGCGGCCGTGGCCAGGACACGGCGCATGTCCGCGACATTGGACTCCACGCCGCTCAAGCGCTCAAACCGGCTCTTGGTCTGGTTGGCGATGATCTGAGCCAGGCTTGTCTTGCCGGTGCCCGGCGGACCAAAAAAGATAAGCGACTGGATGCGGTCGGCCTCGATGGCGCGGCGCAGCAGTTTGCCTGGCGCGAGAATATGTCCTTGGCCAACGTACTCGGCCAAGGTGCGCGGACGCATCCGGGCGGCTAGGGGCTGATAGTTGTGGTCGTGCCGCGACTCAGCGCTCGGGTCGTTTCCCGACTCCGGCTTGGCTTGGTTTTGTGAAAAAAGATCGCTGCTCACGGCGGCGCACAGTAACAACCGGCGGAGACACTCCCAACGCAAAAAACCCGCGACTCGAAAGCCGCGGGTTTTATGAAACCCCGCCGTTGCCGTGTTGAACGAATCCGATGAACGGAAGGTACAAGTGGATCCGGCTCGTCGTAGATCGCGACTTCCAGTAAAGGCCTGTCGGTCACAACCCGAGTGCTGGTTCCTTAACCATTAGAACTAAGGTTCAGGGACAGTTGCAAATCACGCGCAACAGCAGGCAAATTCAACCGCCTGCAACGGCCCAAACAGTAGCCTTCAACACAGCATGTGGCAAGCCAAAACTGACCAGCCGCGCTTGGCCAAGCGCCAAGGAGTTGACCCTCTCCCAGCGGGAGAGGGCAGGGTGAGAGAGAAACCAAACGACGCTCCGTCGGCTTCCGCTTGGAGTTGACAGCGAAAATTTCGGGATTAAGAATCCGCTCCAGCAATGGAAGCGTTAAGCATCGATTCCTCTGCAGCCATGCTGTGGGACATGGCGGACATGCGCCTCGCGCACGCCGCCCACCAGTTGGCCAAGACCGAGATGACCATCGAGCCCCCCACAGAGATGATCACAGCCGGGAACGAGGCCGAGATTGCCGCCGTCCTGATCGAGGCGGCAAACGATCTCCAGCAATATGCCCTGAACATTCTTGCATGATGCTTGGCTCGACAAGAGAGGGTGCCTGCCTGTCGCTGTGCTTCTTTTCCTAAAAGATCGCTCTTTACGGTGTTTTAGTCCATGCTCCCTCGCGCACGGAGGGGGCAGGGCGGGGGTGTCCCGCAGCCGTCCGGACATCAGATTGTAAATGGACATCGAACGAATTCGTAACTTCAGCATCATTGCGCACATCGACCACGGAAAGACGACTCTCTCCGACCGGTTGCTGAACCGGACCGGAACCATTTCGGACCGGGATATGGAGAACCAGTTGCTCGACTCGATGGATCTTGAGAAGGAACGGGGCATCACCATCAAGGCGCACCCGGTCACGATGTATTACACAGCAGCCGATGGGGTGAAGTATGAGTTGAACCTGATCGACACGCCGGGGCACGTGGATTTTTCCTACGAGGTGTCGCGGAGCTTGAGCGCCTGTGAGGGGGCCTTGTTGATCGTGGATGCCGCCCAGGGTGTCGAGGCCCAGACCGTTGCCAACGTCAACCTTGCCTTAAGCCAAAACTTGACCATCGTCCCAGTGATCAACAAGATCGATTTGCCGCATGCCGACGTCGACGGGGCGAAAAGGCAATTGGAGGAAATCCTGGCCATTCCGGCAGATGACGCGGTGCTCGCCAGCGCCAAGGAGGGGATTGGCACCGACGATGTGCTGGAGGCCATTGTTCAGCGGATTCCACGCCCCGAAAAGACTAGTGCACCCTCGCTCCAGGCCTTGGTGTTTGATTCTTATTTTGATTCCTATCGTGGCGTGGTGATTCATATTCGGGTGTTTAACGGGGATTTACGCGCCGGAATGAATGTCAAGATGCTGCACTCCAACAAGACGGTGGAAGTGAAGGAAGTGGGCAGCTTCAACCCAAGACCCTATAAGCGCGAACAACTTACTGCAGGAGAGACCGGCTACTTGACCGCCAACATCAAGTTGCCCTCGGACGTCAAAATCGGGGACACCCTGACCGACCCCAGAAACCCATCAGCACCGCTGGCTGGATTTAAGGAGATAAAGCCGATGGTGTTCAGCGGCATTTATCCGATCAACTCCGCGGATTTTGAACACCTGAAAGCCAATTTGGCCAAGTTGCAACTCAACGACTCGGCGTTTTTCTATCAGGCGGAGAGTTCCGTCGCGCTTGGCTTCGGTTTCCGGTGCGGCTTCCTTGGCTTGCTCCATTTGGAGATCATTCAGGAGCGGTTGCGGCGCGAGTTCAACATGGACATCATCGCCACTTATCCCAGCGTGGTTTACAAGGTGGTCACAACCATGGGGGAGGAAATGGACATCGACAACCCGGTTTATCTTCCGGAGCAGAATTTCATTGCCACCATTTCCGAGCCGATGGTCAAGGCGTACCTCATGTGCCCCAACGAGTACATCGGCGACCTGATGAACCTCACCGGGGAGAAGCGCGGGGTCATCCAGGAAACAGAGACGCTGGACTCCGGGCGGGTCATCCTCATCGGGCGCATCCCGCTGAATGAAATCCTAATCGATTTTCACGACCGGATCAAGAGCATCACGAGAGGCTACGGCTCGCTGGATTATGAGCATGACGGCTACGAACCGGCCAAGATGGTCAAGCTGGACATGCTGGTGAACGGCGATCCCGTGGACGCTTTTTCCCTCATCACCCACCGAGACAAGGCGGAGCAGCGGGGCAGGGCGCTTGCCGCCAAGCTCAAGGAGGTTATTCCCTCCCAGCAATACAAGGTGGCCATCCAGGCGGCGGTCGGCGGCAAGGTGATCGCGCGCGAAACCGTGAACGCACTCCGCAAAGACGTCACCGCCAAGTGTTACGGCGGGGATATCACTCGCAAACGGAAACTCCTCGAGAAACAGAAGAAGGGGAAAAAACGCATGAAATCAATCGGCTCTGTCAACATCCCGCAACAGGCGTTCATCGAGGTTTTAAAGGCTTAAAATGTATTTTCTCCGGTGGTTGTTTTTCAGGCGTTTCAGGATGGCGGCGGAGCTTTGCCATCAGGCCGGCAAGCTGTTGAACCACCAGAGGGACCAGTTGTCCCCGGGTGCCGTCAGTGAACTACGTGAGGCCATTGAGAATCTTCAAGCCATGATGCG
>CAUZVJ010000146.1:0-6476 GCA_963583225.1 Verrucomicrobiia bacterium | reverse complement strand
TGGTAGCTTTCTTCACCTGTTTGCGCAGGCCGCGCAGCCGAACATCGTCGTTGTGTTCATTGATGACATGGGCTGGGGGGATTTTTCGTGCTTTGGAAACAAGGCAGCGAAAACGCCTCACATCGATCGCTTGGCCAAGGAGGGGATTCGCTTCGAGCAATTCTACGTGAACTCGCCGATTTGTTCGCCGTCGCGCACGGCGATTTCCACGGGGCAGTATCCGCAGCGCTGGCGCATAACCTCGTTTCTTGCCCATCGCGAGATGAACATTCGGCGCGGCATGGCGCAGTGGCTCGATCCCAAGGCGCCGATGCTTGCCCGTTCGCTGCAGCAGGCCGGTTATGCCACGGGGCATTTTGGAAAATGGCACATGGGCGGCCAGCGAGATGTGGCCGAGGCGCCGGCGATCACCGAGTACGGCTTCGACGCGTCGCTCACCAACTTTGAGGGCATGGGCCCGAAGCTACTGCCGCTCACATTCAAACCGGGATGGACGGAACCGCGCCGCATCTGGGCCGATGCCGAGCGGCTTGGCCAAGGCGCGCGATGGATGTTGCGATCGAAAATCACCGGCGGGTTTGTGGACGAAGCCATTCCATTTATCCAAAAAGCCGCCAAGGCCAAGCAGCCGTTTTACATCAACCTCTGGCCCGACGACGTGCATAGCCCCTTCTGGCCGCCGGTGGAAAAATGGGCCGACGGCAAGCGCGGTCTGTACCATTCCGTGCTGCAGGAAATGGATCGGCAACTCGGCAAACTCTTCGACCTTATCCGGAATGATTGCGTGCTGCGCGAAAACACGCTTGTGCTCGTCTGCTCCGACAACGGTCCGGAGCAGGGTGCCGGCTCAGCCGGGCCGTTCCGGGGCTTTAAGACGCAACTTTATGAAGGTGGCGTGCGCTCCTCGCTCATCGCCTGGGGCCCCGGGCTCGTGACCAGGCAAAACCACGTGAACCGCACCTCGGTCTTTTCCGCCATCGACCTCGTGCCCACGCTGCTGGACCTCACCGGCACGCCGCATCCCAAGGGCACAAAATTCGACGGCGAATCACTGCCCGGCACCCTCCTCGCCAAAGTCGCCCGCTCACGGCTTGCG
Organism: Verrucomicrobiia bacterium; assembly: GCA_963583225.1. Taxonomy (GTDB): domain Bacteria; phylum Verrucomicrobiota; class Verrucomicrobiia; order Limisphaerales; family UBA1096; genus UBA1096. The sequence goes on along the minus strand of CAUZVJ010000146.1, from coordinate 5,380 downwards.
CCCATTTATTTCCGCCGCCCGCCCGATCGAGATTCATTTTACGGCGACAATGACTTACCGGACTTAGCCGTGCGCAACGGCCAATGGAAATTCCTCTGCGAATACGACGGCACCGCCCCCGAGCTCTACAACCTGCAAACCGACCGCGCCGAAACCAAAAACCTTGCCGCCCAAAACCCCGACCTTGTCGCCCAGTTCACCAAGTCCTGCATAGCCTGGCACAAATCCATGCCCCCAGACAACGGTCCGCAGCTCACCGGCAACTTCCGGCGGAAGCCTGCTAAAAAACCAACGGAAAAAAAGTAACCAATCGCTTGGCCAAGCTGGGAGCGCAGAAGGATTAACCCACTTCGAACACTACTTGGCCAAGGGCTTCCGTTTTGGGAGTGATGCCCAGGCCGGAGGTGGTTGGGGCGGCCAGGCGGCCATTGTTTCTTTGTGGCGCACCGTCGGCGATTGAGACGGTGACGTAGCTGTTGAAGTCGGTGGAGGAGAAAAGCAGCTCGGTCGGGGTGCTGTGGGCCAAGTGCGAAATCGCCGCTGTGATGATGTCACCGCCCCAACTGTCCTCGATGGTCATCGCGATGCCGAGCGACACACAGAGGTCGCGCGCTTGGCGAGCCTTGGTCAGTCCGCCGAATTTGCTGATCTTGATGTTCACGACGTCCATCGCCTGCAGGCTGTTGGCCCGGAGCAGGATCGGCAGTCCGTCGATGCTCTCGTCGAGGACGAACGGGTGGTCGGTCATCTTCCGGATCGAGTAACATTCCTCGAACGTCTCGCACGGTTGCTCGATGTAAACGTCGATGTCTTTCACGGCGCGAACGACTCGCGCGGCCTGGTGCATGAGCCAGCCGGTGTTGGCATCGGCGATGAGCACGTCGCCCCGTTGCAATTCCGCCGACACGGCCCGGATGCGTTCGATGTCCGTCTCGGGGTCGCCGCCGACTTTGAGCTGGAATTTGCGATAGCCCTCGGCGCGGTAACCGGCGACTTTGCCCGCCATCGCCTCGGGGGCTTCCTGCGAGATGGCGCGGTACAGCGGGAAGTCATCGCCGTAGCGGCCGCCGAGCAGGTTGCAAACCGGCTGACCGGTTGCCTGCCCGAGGATGTCCCAGCAGGCCATATCGAGGGCCGACTTGACGTACGGGTGGCCCTTGAGCGTGGCGTCCATGTGGCGGTTGAGCTTGGCCAACTGCGTTGGGTCTTGGCCAAGCAGCGCCGGCGCGAGCACTTTGATGCCGGCGCGGGCGCCCTCGGCGTAAGCCGGCAGGTAAACCGGGCCAAGCGGGCAGACTTCGCCGTGGCCGGTGATGCCTTCGTCGGTCTCGATCCGCACGATCGTGCTGTCGAAAACCTGCACCGACTTGCCGCCGGCCCAGTTGTAGCTGCCCTCGTGCAGCGGCAGGTCAACCTGAAAAACGCTGATTTTGCTGATCTTCATGAGCACTGGGGGGAGGGTCGATGGTTGCGGGGCCGAAATCAACCCGCGAATGCGCTTGGCCAAGCGGTGACAAAAACATTGCCCGGACGGGCGCTTTGCACTAGCGAAGCGGGCGTCCGGAAAGGAACTGGGGCATGACACTTGAGATTGGCATCGTACTGGGATTGCTGTTAGCCGCCGTGGGGCTGTTTGCCACGCGGGCGTTGCCGGTGGATTTGGTCACGATTTTTCTCCTGCTGGCGCTGGTGTTGACTGGCATTCTCGAGCCCGCCGAGGCGTTCGCCGGGTTCAGTTCGCAGATCATCATCATCCTCGGCTCGATCTTCGTGATCAACGGCGCGCTGCTGGAGGGGCGCGTGCTCGATCTTGTCTCCGCCTGGCTGCTTCGGGTCGCGGGGGGGAGTGTCAACAAACTGCAGTTTGCGACCATGTCGGTGGTGGGCGGCTTGTCCGGGTTCATGAATAACACGGCGGTCACGTCGCTCTTCATCGGCCCGACGATGTCGATCGCGCGCAAGCTTAAGACCAGCCCTTCGAAGCTGCTGATGCCGGTTTGTTTTGCGTCGATCCTCGGCGGCACCTGCACGCTCATCGGCACCTCGACCAATGTCGCCGTCAGCGGCGAGCTTGCCAAGCAACACCAAGCCGACTTGGCCCAGTGGGTGGCTAACGGCGGCACGGATCTGAACGGCGACGGCGCAATCGATTCCCACGACTATCTGCAGCACGCCGAGGCGAACAACCTCAAGATTTACAAGCCGCTTGGCCTGTTTGAGATCACGCCGGTCGGGCTGGTGATCATGGGCGTGGGCATCGCCTACCTAATGTTTTTCGGGCGCCGGTTGCTTCCCGATTACCCCGACGAGAGCCTTGCGGAAGAGTTTAACATACGCGAGTACCTCTCCGAGATTGTCGTGATGCCGGGTTCGAGGCTGATCGGCCAGCGTGTGTTCGAGTCGTCGCTGGCGGAGATGGAGTTTCGCATCGTCAAGGTTCTGCGAAAAAAACGGGGTTTCGTGCCCAACTCACGATCGAGATTTGAGGAGGACGACGTGTTGCTGATCTCCGGAAGCATGGAAGACCTGATGGCGGTGAAGGACGCCAGCGGCATCGAGATTCACGCCGAGACCAAGCTGGAGGACGAGGCGTTGCAGACGGACGACGTCAAGATTGCCGAGTTGCTGATTACGCCGAAGTCCACGCTCATCCGCCGCACGCTCAAGGAGACCGAGTTCCGGCAGCGGTTCGGACTGGCGGTGCTGGCGATTTACCGTCACGGCCAGTCGCTTGGCCGCAAACTCGGCGTCATTCGGCTGCGTGCGGGTGATCTGTTGCTCGTGCAGGGCTCGGAGGAGCGACTCCAGTCGCTTGAGCATGACACGAACCTCCTGCGCCTCGATGTCACCGAGGCACCCAGTGCGGATCGTCGGCAAAAAGGTTTCCGAGCGCTGGCCTTTTTTGTTGGAGCCGTGCTTGCCGGCGGATTTGGTTTGGCTCCGCTGCCGATCTGTTTCCTGAGTGCCGCCGCGATGACGGTGGCGACCCGTTGCATCACGATGCAGAAAGTTTACGAAGTGATCGACTGGCGCGTGCTCATCGTCATCGGCGGCATGACGGCGTTCGGCGCGGCGATGCGCGAATCCGGCACGGCCGACTGGCTCGCCGGCGGCATCCAAAGCGTCTCGGAGAATCCGCGGACCGTGCTTGCCGGGTTCATTCTGCTGACGATGTTGCTGACGCAGACGATGTCCAACGCCGCCGCCGCGCTGGTCGTGTTGCCGGTGGCGATGCAGACGGCTGGAACGCTCGATGTCAGCGGACAGACGTTCGCCATCGCGGTGATGCTGGGGGCGTCGTCGTCGTTTGTCGCGCCGTTCGAGCCGGCCTGCATCCTCGTGTCCGGCCCGGGCAAATACCGGTTCACCGACTATCTCAAGGCCGGGCTTGGCCTGACTCTGCTGGTGGGCTTTTTGGTGTGGCTGATGGTTCCCATCGTGTGGGAGCTGTGAGGCAGGGGTAGGGCGTGCTGTCCCCAGCGCGCCGGAGGGTTGTTGCGGACGATCCCTACCATCGTTTGGCCAAGCTCCCGCACGCGGCGGGAGAAAAAAGGAATTCAGATTTGGACATTCCTTGTTCGATATCATCATTCAATCGACTGAAGAATACCAATATCGAACACCGAACAAGGAATGTCGAAGGACGAGGTTCCCGGCGGAATTTACCCGAAGTGTTCGGCCAGCTTGGCCAAGGCGCGGGCGCGGTGGCTGATGGTGTTTTTCACCTCGCGGCCAAGCTCGGCGAAACTGAGGTCGTGGCTGTCCGGGACGAACAGCGGATCGTAGCCAAAACCGCCTTGGCCAGTCTGCGCCTGGGCAATTCTGCCACGGCAAATCCCCTCGAACGTCCTGACTTCCGCCGCTTGGCCAAGCGCAGTCAGCGCCAGCACACATTGAAATTGCGCACCACGATTCCCATCGACAACGCCGTCGAGCTCGCGAAGCAGCTTGGCGTTGTTCGCAGCGTCGGGTGCGTTGCCGTCGCTGCCGGTGTACCGCGCGGAGTGGACGCCCGGCGCGCCGCCAAGCGCATCGACCTCCAAGCCGGAGTCGTCGGCCAAGACGAAATCGGGCTGCGCTTGGCCAAGCGCTTGGCCTCCAAGCCAGGCGGCGATCTCCGTGGCTTTTTTGACGGCGTTGGCGGTGAAGGTGTCGCCGTTCTCAACAACCTCCGGAGCGGCGGGAAACTTGGCCAAGGTTTGTACCGTAAAGCTGTCGCCCAGGATCGCGGCGATCTCCTCGGCCTTGTGCGCGTTGCGGCTGGCGATGAGCAGGATGGGCATGCCGGGTTACGTGGCGGGCTCGAGTTTCGCAAAACTCTCCTCGATGAAGGTGGTGTTTTGGATGCGGGCCAGTCGCGCGTAGAGGCCTTGTTGCCGGACAAGCTCGTCGTGCGTGCCATGCTCGGTGATGCGGCCGTTTTTGAGCACGAGAATCTGGTCGGCGTCGCGGATGGTGCTCAGTCGATGCGCGATGACGAACGTCGTGCGGCCGGTCATGAGCCGCTCGAGTGCCTGCTGGATGAGCCGCTCGGTGGCGGTGTCGACGCTGGCGGTGGCTTCGTCGAGAATTAGGATTGGCGAGTCCTTGAGCAAGGCGCGGGCGATGCTGATGCGCTGTTTTTCGCCAACGCTGAGCCGCACACCGCGCTCGCCGACGCGGGTGCCGAAGCCCTCGGTGAGTTCGCTGATGAAATCGAAACAGTTGGCGGCTTGGGCGGCCTCGGCGACTTTTTCGGCGTCGGCGTCGAGGTTGCCGTAGGCGATGTTCTCGCCGACGGTGCCGTTGAAAAGGAACGGTTCCTGGCTGACGACGGAGATGTTTTCGCGAAGCGACTCGAGCGAGGTGGCGGCGATGCCCTGCCCGTCGATGGTGATCGCGCCGCTGGTGGCCTCGTAGAACGCCGGCAGCAGGTTGACGAGCGTGGACTTGCCGGCGCCGGTCGGGCCGACCAGCGCGGTCATCTGCCCCGGCTTGGCCGTGAGCGAGATGTCGTGAAGCGCCGGTTTGTCCTCGGTGTACTCAAAGTGAACTTCGCGGAACTCGACTTCGCCGCGCACCGGCTCGGGCAGTGGGTTCGACTCGGCGATGTCCTTTCGCTCCTCCGTGGTGTCGAGGATGTCGAACACCCGCTCGCCGCCGGCCCGGGCGGCTTGGAGCATTTGGTTGAGCCCGTGCAGTTTGCCGATCGGCTCATAAAACAGCGCGAGATAAAACAGGAACGCCACCAGCTCACCGACGGACATTTCGTTATTCATCACCTGGCCGCCGCCGATCCACAACACAAGGCTGGTGCCGCTCGCGGCGATGAAACTCATCGCCGGGTTGTAGAACGCCCAGGCGCGCATGATGGTGAGCGTGCTCTGGCGCATCGCCTCGG
>CAUZVJ010000145.1:0-6524 GCA_963583225.1 Verrucomicrobiia bacterium | reverse complement strand
GCCTTCGCTGTCCTCGAGGTCGTATGCGTGATCCTCGAACGCTTGGTCGGCCTTGGCCGCGGCGTGGAGAATCCTGGCTTCCTCGGCATCAAACAGGCCGGGTACAATGAGGTAACCGTCCTCTTGGAACGCGTTGATTTGTTCAGTCGAAAGGTTGGTGGACATAGAGAATTTGGTTGCGGGGAGTGTTGCAACCAAAGCCCCGCAAGTCAAAGAGGGAATGCGCGGACGTTTGGCCGGCGGTTTGCCGCCGGCACGTTAGTGGTGGGCTTTTGTGGAGACAGGCTTCCTGCCACCCTGTTGGTAGGTTGCGGAGCTTCCGCTTGGCTTGGTCGGGGGAGGGACGGGACGGGTGTACAGGTACTGCAGCAGGTTGGTGACCGACTGCGGTCCGCGGTCCACATGAACCTCGACGACCGGCCGGGGCAGCTGGCCCGTGTTCATGTAGTACTCGTGCAGGGCGTCGGCCTGTGTGCTGCGCCGAGTGGCATCCAGCGAGTTGCGCATGTAATTTTCGAAAAACTTTTGCAGCGGATCAGGCTCCTTCGGCTCGACGGGTGCGTGCTCCTCTTCGAGTGGCTTCACGTAGTCCGGAAGCCGTACCGTGCTTGCGGCCACGGCCTTGTTGAAGTCCGGCTCGGGGTCGCCGGTGATGGAGATGGGTGGCAACGGGCGAATCCTTGGCTTGTGCGGGCGCGTGATGCGAAAGGCCGTGTTTCGGCTGTCCGCCATCTTGCGGATGTACTGCGTCGCGTCCGCGATCTCCCCGGCAGAAAGCTCCGCCGCTGCCTGGTCCAGTTGCACGATGGAGCGATGAATGTCCCGCGTTTCAGATTTGCTTCCCGTCACCAGAATGATGTTGGCTTGCTCCACCGGAACGATGCGCACATCGGTATCGCCGTAGAGTGCCTGCAATTGGATGGCCATTTCCCTGGCATCGGCATGGGCCAGCTTGATGGCGGTATTTTCCCACGTGACAGCGGGTGATTTGCGTTCGTTGCTGCCGGCGTTAGTTGACGGCTTCACGCGCCCACCGTGCGCTTGCCACGCAGCCGCCGTTGGCCTCTTGCGGGGTTTGTCTCCGCCAAACCAATTCAGTGGATTCACTCGCTGTCGCCAGTTGCCCTGCCGGATGATAGGCGCCCTTCTGCCGAACCAGTTCAGCGGGTTCGCCTTTTGCCGCCAGTTCGATTTTTTCTCCCCCGTGTGTTTCTCGGCGTTCTTTCTGGCCTCGGCGTAAAAGTTGTTTGGCAGTTCGGCCTCGAATTCCTCTTCGCTCACGACGCCCTCGGGGAGGATCGTCTTGTTGGCGATCAAATAATCGCGATCGTTCGGGTCAGCTTGGGCGAGCATTTCGCGGATGCCGTCGATTTCACTCTTGGGGCCAATGACGATGACCCCCTTGGCCAAGCGGCTTGGCTCCACGACGCTGAAGGCGTTATCGCGGCCATAGGCGTCGTTCAGCATCCTTGCCACGTCGTCCGCTGTCAGTCGGTTGAGCGGAATCACCACACGGCCCATCGGCACGTTGGGCACCGCCGCCGCCGGTTCCGCGGCCGCCGCCTTGTTGCGCTTGAAAATGCGGGGGAGATATCCCTTGCGAGCCTGCACCCCGGTGGATGTGACGAGAATCAGCAACCCGGCCAGGGCGGCGCGGGTGGAGTTATGCCAGTGGATCAACTTCATTTCTTGCCAAAAAGTGGTTTCAGTCTATGCCCGGGTTTCCGGTTGTCAAACCGCGGGGTAAGTTCATTTCAGCCGTTTTGGGCCACAAAAAACCGGGTTTCCCTGAGCAAACGCCATGCCAACGCCCGGAAAACGGAAGTGTGACATGCCCCGTTTTTTTTGGCACGATCGCCCGCGCGCGAATGCTCTGCATGACTTTCAAGAGGCTCCACCGACTCATCCCGTCACTGGTCATCACCCTGACCGCATGCGTGCCGGCCGCCGGTGAGATTCAGTTCAACCGCGATATCCGCCCGATTCTTGCCGACAAATGCTTCGCCTGCCACGGGCCGGATGCCAGCCACCGCAAGGCCGATCTGCGCTTCGACTCCCGCGAAGGCGCGTTGGCTGATCTCGACGGCTACGCGGCGATCGTGCCCGGCGCCCCGGGCAGGAGTGAATTGCTCACCCGCATCACAGCCGATGACGAGGACGACTTGATGCCGCCGCCGGACACTGGCAAGCAACTCAGCGCCGACGAAAAAAAACTGCTGCACGACTGGATCGCCCAGGGTGCCGAGTACGAGGCGCACTGGGCCTACATCCCGCCCACGCGCCCGGCGGTGCCCGGCGTCGGTGACCGTGCTTGGCCAAGCGGCGCGATCGACCGCTTCATCCTTGCGCGGCTCGAGAGCGAAAACCTGTCGCCGTCGCCCCAGGCCGATGCGGCAACCTTGGCGCGCCGACTGCACTTCGACCTTACCGGCCTGCCGCCGTCGCCCCGCTTGGCCAAGCGCTTGGCCAAGTCGCCGGAGGCGTACGCACGGGTGGTGGACGAGTTGCTGGCGTCGCCGCGGTTTGGTGAGCGCCTGGCCAGTTACTGGCTCGACCTCGTCCGTTACGCCGACACCGTCGGCTACCACGGCGACCAGGACCACGCGATTACGCCGTACCGCGACTGGGTCATCAAGGCGTTCAACGACAACCTGCCGTTCGATCAGTTCACCGCCGAGCAACTCGCCGGCGACCTGTTGCCCGGCGCGACGGTGAACCAGAAAATCGCCAGTGGTTACAATCGCCTCTTGCAAACATCGCACGAGGGCGGCGTGCAAAAAAAGGAGTACCTTGCCAAGTACTCGGCCGACCGCGTGCGAAACTTTTCCAACGCCTGGCTCGGGGCGACGATGGGCTGCAGCGAGTGTCACAACCACAAGTACGATCCGTTCACACAGAGGGATTTTTACAGCCTGGCGGCGTTTTTTGCCGACGTGAACGACGACAAAACGTTCAGCGGCGGCAACACGCTCCCGACCAAGCGTGAACCGGAGATGCAGGTCATCTCGCCGCTAATGTTGTCGCAGGCCAAGCTCACGCGCACGATGGTCACCGGCCGAATCAAGCCGCGCACCATCCGCATTTTGCCGCGCGGCAACTGGATGGACGACTCCGGCGAAATTGTCGAGCCGGCCGTGCCGCACTTTCTGCCCGAGTTGAAAACCAAGATCCGTGCGAACCGGCTCCACTTGGCCAAGTGGCTGACGTCCGCCGACAACCCGCTGACGGCACGCGTGTTTGTGAATCGCCTCTGGTATCTCTTTTTCGGTTCCGGCCTGTCGCGTTCGCTCGACGACACCGGCTCACAGGGCGAGTGGCCGACGCATCCGGCATTGCTCGACTGGCTTGCCGTCGAGTTCGTCGAGAGCGGCTGGGACATCAAGCACATCGTCCGGCTCATCGTCACCTCCAGCGCCTACCGCCAATCGTCACTCATCAGCCCGCAGTTGCGCGAACACGATCCGGAGAACCGGTTGTACGCGAGGCAGGGCCGCTTCCGGCTGCAGGCCGAGACCATCCGCGACAATGCGCTGGCAGTCGGCGGTCTGTTGAATGATCGAATGGGCGGCCAGGTCGCCAAGCCGTACCAGCCAGCCGGCTACTACGCGCCGCTGAATTTTCCCACGCGCACGTACAAGGCCGACACGACCTCCAACCAGTATCGGCGCGGCGTGTACGTGCATTGGCAGCGGCAGTTTTTGCACCCGATGTTTCGCGCATTCGACGCGCCGACCCGCGAGGAGTGCACCGTGCAGCGGCCGGTCAGCAACACGCCGCTGGCCGCACTCACGCTGATGAACGATCCCACGTTCGTCGAGGCGTCCAAGGGGTTCGCGCTTCGCATCCTCAGCGAAGCCGGCTCCACCGACCGGCAGCGCTTGGCTTGGGCGTGGCACACCGCGCTTGGCCGCGAACCAAGCCAAGACGAACTTGCCGTGGCCAAGGCGTTGCTCGGCGAAACTCGCCAACGCTATCAGGCCAACGCCAAGGCCGCCGCCGAGTTGCTTGCCGTCGGCATGCTGAAACTGCCTGACGGCTTGGCCAAGCCGGAGGCCGCCGCGTGGACCGTGCTTGGCCAGGCGCTGCTGAACCTCAGCGAAACCATCACTCGAAATTGACGTGCAACTCTCTCTGCATCAAATACATACGCTGATCAACCGCCGCTCGTTTCTGAGCCGCACATCGCTTGGCTTGGGCGCGACTGCCCTAGCCACCCTGACCAAGCCGAGCTGGCTCAACACCGCGCACGGACAAAAAGCCACCGGTGGTTTGTCGGGGATGCCGCATTTTGCGGCCAAGGCCAAGCGGGTGATTTTCCTCTGCATGGCCGGCGGCCCGTCGCATTTGGAGACGTTCGACCACAAGCCGGAACTGGCCCGGCTGGACGGCCAGCCGATGCCGGAGTCGTTCACCAAGGGCCAGCCGATTGCCCAGTTGCAAAACCAAAAACTCAAGTGCCTTGGCCCGCTGTTTCCGTTTCGCCGTCACGGCCAGTCGGGCCAGCAGATCTCGGACATGCTGCCAGGCATCGCCGGCATCGCCGATGACATCGCGATCGTGCGCTCGATGCACACCGACCAGATCAACCACGACCCGGCGCACACGGTGATGAACACCGGCACGTCCATCTCCGGCCGGCCCAGCATGGGTGCCTGGGTGACGTACGGCCTGGGCTCGATGAGCGAGGATCTGCCGGGGTTCGTGGTGCTGACCAGCGAGGGCGGCCGCAATCCGCAGCCAATCGCGTCGCGCCAATGGGGCGCCGGTTTTTTGCCGAGCCGCCACCAGGGCGTTCAGTTTTTCTCGCAGGGCGACCCGGTGCACTACGTCCGGTCCGCTCCCGGCGTGAGCCGCGAACAGCAGAGAGGCCTCGTTGACGCTATCGGCAAACTCAACCGCCTGCGCAACGAGCAGGTCGCCAACCCGGAGATCGACACGCGCATCGCCCAGTACGAGCTGGCGTTTCGCATGCAGGCCAGCGTGCCGGAGCTGATGGACTTTTCCGGCGAGCCGCAGCACGTGCTTGATGCGTACGGGGTCAAGGGCATGGACGGTTCGTTTGCCGCCAACTGCCTGCTCGCCCGGCGGTTGGCTGAGCGGGGCACGCGCTTCATTCATCTGTACCACCGTGGCTGGGATCATCACGGCGACTTGGAGCGGTACATGAAAATTTGCTGCGGCCTCTGCGACCACCCCAGCGCGACGCTGGTGAAGGATCTGAAGGAGCGCGGCATGCTCGACGACACGCTGGTGATCTGGGGTGGCGAGTTCGGCCGGACGCCGATGTTCCAGGGTAAAGGTGCCACCGCCGGCCGGGATCACCACATTCGGGCATTCTCAATGTGGCTCGCCGGGGGCGGCATCCGGGGCGGCGTCACCCACGGCGAGACGGACGAACTGGGCTATTACGCCACCAAAGACCGGGTCCATGTGCGTGATCTTCACGCAACCATGCTTCACTTGTTAGGTATTGATTCCCAGCGGTTTACATATCGTTTTCAAGGATTGAATGCTCGATTAACGGGCGTTGAGGACGAGGCCCATGTCGTCAAATCAGTCGTTGCTTAACCGCCAACCTTGGCCAAGCGCTTGGCCAAGCGAGGTTTAGGCCGCTTGAGGACTCGGTTTTTTGCCAAAAAGCGGCTTGACTCGTAGCCGCTGTGGGCGTACGCCTCCCAGCTCAGCGACTCATCCGCCTAGCCCACCGGAATATGAACACGCCCGACAAAAAAAGGAGCACCGTAACAAAGCGGGATTTGGCGACCCGGGTGCGCCTTTCCCTCAAGCCGGATTTCAAGCTTCAACAGGCTCACGTCGCGGAAGTCGTCACTCGGACGCTCGATGTCATTCGTGATGCCCTTGTCAATGGCGACACGGTGGAGTTGCGAAATTTCGGCGTCTTCAAGATTGAGATTCGCAAGGAACGCATCGGGCGAAATCCTAAGAATCCGAGTGTCGATATCCAGATTCCAGCGCGCAAAGTGGTGAAGTTCCGCTCCGGCAAGGAAATGAAGGAACAATTGGAAGCCGGTGGCTCAACCGAGTCCGAAACTCCCCCGCCCCCCGAGCCGGGCGTTAGCTTTGGTTCAGAGTAAACCTCAGGGCTTTTCGCTGGCGGCCCGAATCGCCTCAAGTTCCTCCCAACGCGCATAAAGCGCGGCGGTTTGTTTTTTGGCAGCCTCCAGTTCGCTGGCCAGCTCGTTGGTTCGCGAACCGTGTCTTGAGTGAAACTCCGGGTCGGCGAACAGGCCCTCGATTCGTGACACTTCCCCTTCAGCGTTGAGGATCGCCGTCTCCATCCCGTTCAGTTCGTTCTTCTCCTTCCAAGTCAGTTTGCGCGGCGTGGCCTCAGGGGCGCGGCGTGGCTTGGCCTTGGCTTGGGCGATCCCGGGCCGCTTGGCCAGGCGCATCGTTCGCTCGGCGAGCTTTTCGCGGTAGTAGTCGTAGTCGCCCTCGTTGTAGACGACCTTGCCATCGCCCTCAAATGCGATGATGCCGGTGCAGACCCGGTTGAGAAAATACCG
>CAUZVJ010000144.1:0-6542 GCA_963583225.1 Verrucomicrobiia bacterium | reverse complement strand
GTGTCACGGTGCGGATAAACAAAAAGGCGACCTGCGGCTGGATGAGCTTGGCCTCGCGGAAAAAGGCGGTGAGACCGGCCCCGCCCTGGCCAAGGGTGACCCGGCTGAGAGCCTGTTGCTCAAGCGCATCTCGCTCGCGGCCGATCACGACGACATCATGCCGCCCAAGGGCGACCCGCTGAAGCCGGCACAGATTGAAACCCTCCGCCAATGGATCGCCGACGGGGCCGCTTGGCCGAGCGGCGTGACGCTCCAGGCCAAGTCAGCCGCCGATCTCGAGCGCGAAAAACTGTTCACCGCCAAGCCGTTGAAATCAATCGAGGTGTTCCCGGCCAAGGTCACGCTCGAGACCGCCGCCGATGCGCACGCACTGGTGGCCATGGCGACGTACGGCGACGACTCGACGCGGGACATCACCGGCGACGCGGTGTTCCGATTGGCCAAGCCCGGCATCGCGAAGTTGCGCGGCAACCAACTGCTGCCAAGCGCGGACGGGGAAACGCAGCTGCACGTGTCGTTTGGCGGTCGTGAGGTGGTCGTGCCGGTCAAGGTGATCGATGCCGCCAAGCCGCGACGCGTCAGCTTTCGGCTCGATGTGATGCCAATTTTTCTGCGCTCCGGCTGCAACACCGGCTCGTGCCACGGCTCGGCCCGGGGGCAGGACGGCTTCATGCTGTCGCTCTTCGGCTACGATCCCGACGGCGATCACCACCGCATCACCCGCCAGCTCAGCACGCGCCGGCTGAACCTCGCCCTGCCCTCCGAGAGTTTGATCGTCGAGAAATCGGTCGAGGCCGTGCCGCACACTGGCGGCAAACAGTTCGACGTCGGCTCGCCGCATTACAACATCCTCGTGCAATGGATCGAGGCCGGCGCGCTCAACGATCCGAAGGACGTCGCCAAGCCGCTCAACATCGAGATACTGCCGCCCAAGCTCCTGCTCGAGGGCGACGGCGCGACGCAGCAAATGACCGTCGTCGCCCGTTACTCCGACGGCACCGACCGCGACGTCACCTCGCTGGTCGTGTTCCAAAGCAACAACGACAACAGCGCGACGGTTTCGCCGGACGGCACGGTGACAGCGAAGAATCGGGGGGAGGCTTTCGTCACGGCGCGCTTCGCAACGTTCACCGTCGGCAGCCAGGTCGTTGTCATCCCGCAGGGACTGAAGTACGAGCGGCCGAAGCTCGCGGCCAATAATTACATCGACGAATTGGTGCATGACAAACTGCACAAGCTGCGCATGACGCCATCCGGCCAGTGCACCGACGAAGCGTTCGCGCGGCGCAGTTTTTTGGACATCGCCGGCCTTCTGCCGGAGCCGGACGAACTCGCCGACTTTCTCGCTGATGAAGACCCGGAGAAGCGGAACAATCTCGTCAAGACGTTGCTCGACCGGAAGGAGTTCACCGAAATGTGGGTGATGAAGTGGGCCGAGTTGCTGCAAATTCGCACCCAGCAAAACAACCAGGTCAGCTACAAAGCCACGCTGCTGTATCACAACTGGCTCAAGGATCGAATCGCCAACAACGTGCCGTTCAACCGGATCGTGCAGGAGTTGCTCTCCTCCACCGGCGGCACTTTCAAGTCGCCGGCGACGAATTACTACCAGATCGAGCGCGACACGCTGAAAGTCTCGGAAAATGTGGCGCAGGTGTTCATGGGCATGCGCATCCAGTGTGCCCAATGCCACAATCACCCGTTCGATCGCTGGACGATGGACGACTACTATTCGTTCGCCGCGTTCTTCTCGCAGATCGGCCGCAAGAACGCGGAGGATCCCCGCGAAGTGATCGTTTTCAACAAACGCAACGGCGAGGTGAAGCACCCGATCGGCGGCCGCAACATGACGCCCAAGTTCCTTGGCGGCGCCGTGCCGGAGATCGCCCGCTCGCAGGATCGCCGCGCTGTCATGGCCAAGTGGCTGGCCTCAAAGGAAAATCCCTTCTTCGCCCCGAACCTCGCCAACATGATTTGGGCGCACTTTTTCGGCATCGGAATCATCGAGCCGGTGGATGACGTCCGCATAAGCAACCCCGCGTCCAACCCCGAGTTGCTCGCCGACTTGGCCAAGCGCTTCACCGGATACAACTACGACTTCAAGCGCTTGGTTTACGACATCTGCACCTCGCGCACGTACCAACTCGCCACCCGCACCAACGAGTCCAATGCCGCCGACTCGCGCAACTTCGCGCACGGCCGAATCCGCCGGCTCCGGGCGGAGGTCTTGCTCGATGTCATCACGCAGGTCACGCAAACCAAAAATAAATTCAAGGGCCTGCCGCTCGGCGCGCGCGCGGTGCAGATCGCCGACGGCAATGTCGGGAATTATTTTCTCACCACATTCGGTCGTGCCACGCGCGAGACCGTCTGCACTTGCGAAGTAAAGATGGAACCCAACCTCTCGCAGGCGTTGCACCTCATGAACGGCGACATCGTCCAGACCCGAATCAAAAACGGCGGCCTCACGAAAGAACTCCTCAAGGAGCGGTCGCCCGCAGAGGTACTCGAGCAGCTTTATCTGCGAACCCTCTGCCGCCCGCCATCCTCCGACGAGCAGGCCGCCATCCTCGGCCAACTCGAAAAGGAACCGGACAAACAGGCGGCGATGGACGACGTTTTTTGGGCGCTACTCAACTCGAAGGAATTCATCTTCACCCACTGACCCGTGCGTTTCAAACACACCGTCCCGCTCGCGATCGCCGCTTGGCTCGGTGTTGCGCCGCTTGGCCAGGCGCAGGAGAAAATCACGTATCAGGATCACATCAGCCCGCTTTTCGAGAACGCGTGCAACTCCTGCCATAACGCTGACAAAGCCAAGGGCGGCCTCGACCTGTCGAGCTACGCAAACATGCTCAACGGCGGCAGCAGCGGCGGCGCAGTCGATGCCGGCAACCCGGATGGCAGCCTCCTTTACAAGCTGGTCGCCCATCAGGAGGAGCCGTTCATGCCGCACAAAAAGGACAAGCTCGCCGACGCCCAAGTCGCCCTAGTTGCCAAGTGGATCACCGGCGGTTTGCTCGAGACAAAATCCAGCACGGCGAAAAAAAAGAAGAAGCCCGCATTTGACTTGGGCTTTGTCGCCGTTACCGACGGCAAGCCAAAAGGCCCGTTGCCGATGCCGGAGCATCTCCTGCTCGAACCGGCCGTCAGCACCGACCGCGCGGGCGGCACACCGGCTCTCGCCGCTAATCCGTGGGCGCCGATCGTCGCGGTCGCCGGCCAAAAACAGGCGCTGCTGTACCACACCGAGACGCTTGAGTTGCTCGGCGTACTGCCGTTCGAGCGCGGCTTCATCGAGTCACTTACCTTCAGCCGCAACGGCCAACTGCTCATCGCCGGAGGCGGACGAGGCGGCAAGGTTGGCGGCATGGTCGCGTGGGACATTAAAACCGGCCGGCAACGCATGACGCTCGGCAAGGAATACGACACCGTGCTCGCCGCCGACATGATGGCCGACCTCACCACCGTCGCCCTCGGCGGCCCGGGCAAACGTATCAAGATGTTCGAGCTGCCCACCGGCGAACCGCTGTACAACATCAAGAAACATTCTGACTGGGTGATGGCCGTTTCCTTTTCGCCCGACACCGTGCTGCTGGCCACCGGCGATCGCAACGGCGGCTTGCACGTTTGGGAATCGTTCACCGGCAATCTTTTTTATACGCTCAACGGCCACAAAGACGACATCACTCGGCTGAGTTGGCGACTCGACTCCAACGTGCTTGCCTCCGCCAGCGAGGACGGCACCGTGCGACTGTGGGCAATGGTCAACGGCAAACAAGTCAAGAGCTGGACCGCTCACGGCGGCGGCACGCTCTCCGTGCAATTCAACCACAACGGCGACCTCGTCACCGTCGGCCGCGACAAACAGGTCAAAATTTGGGATCAAAACGGCAAACAAAAACGAGCGATCAAAGGCTTCAAAAGCATCCCCCTCGAGGCCGTGTTCACCCACGACAACAAGCGCGTCATCGTCGGCGAATGGAATGGCAGCGTGACCGTTTGGGACGCCGCCAACGGCAAGCCGCTCGGCGAACTCTCCGCCAACCCGCCGACCTTGGCCAAGCGACTCGACGCCACCAGGCGCTTGGCCAAGGCCACCGAAACCGATCGGCAAAAAGCCACCGAAACCCACGAACAAGCCAAGGCCAAGGTCACCTCCGCCGGGGCCAAACTCAAAAAACACCACGCCGCTGCCAAGGCCAGTTCCGGAGCAAAACAGAGGGCCGAAAAACAACTGGCCATGGCAGAAGCCGCACTCGCTAAAGCGCAAACCAAACTGGCCAACGCCAAGGCAAAGGTCGCCGAACAGAACGAATTCCAAACCAAACTTCTCGGCGAACAGGACGCCAACACCGCCGTCTTGGCCAAAGCCACGACCCAACTGCCCGGCTTGAACGAGCAAGTCGGCTTTCTCACTCAGCAACTCGCCTCACTCCGCGATATTCAAAAACAAACCGACGAAAAAGCCAAACAAGACGGAGCCACAGCTACGTTGAAAACCGCAGCCGAAAAAGCAACCGCAGCCACGAAGGCGATGAACGCGGCGCTCGAAGCCGCCAAGGCGCAACACGACAACGCTCTCGCACAGACAAAATCCCTCCCAAGCGCGATCGCCGCAGGGCAAATGAAAATCGAAAAAACCGGCGCTGAAATAACCCTCGCCCAAACGACACAAAAAACCGCGCAGCAACAATTCGATCAACGCAACAGCCAAATCGGCGCGGCGCAAAAAAATGTCAAAACGACAACGGACGCCTTCGCTGCTGCCAACAAAAAAGTAACCGCCGCCAAGACATCCGTTGCCGCGCTGAAGGACAAAGAAAAAGAGCACCGAAAAAAACTCGAACAAGCCAAGACCGCTCACGACGCAGCAACGCGCCAAGTCGCCAAGTGGGAAGCCGCACAAATCAACGTCCGCCGTCTCGGCGAAAAACTCGCGCTTCGTGAATTGCAAGCGGAACTGGAGGGCTACACCGCCGCGACCGCAGAGTCCAAGACGAAATTAAGCCAAGCGCAAGCCGCCCTTGCCCAAGCGCAGCAACAACTCGCGAACGTGCCGGCACAGACCAAAGCTGCCTCCGCAAAACTGCAAAGCCAACTGGATACGCTTGGCCGGGAAAATGAAAAACTGGATGCGCTTGGCCAACTGCTCGACGACAGGAAAGCGTTCCAATCAAAAATAAACTCCACAGCCAAGGAGACCGCCAAGCTTGCCGCCACCGAACCTGAAAATCCAAACTTGGCCAAGGCCGCCAACCTCCTGAACGAAACCGTCACCCTCCTCGGCAAAGACATCGAGTCCGTCCAAACCCGCTTGACGGCCCAGCAAAAAACAACTGACGACGCCAAGACCGCCGTGGCCGTTGCTCAAAAAGATCTGGATCAACTCAAACTGCTTCCCGAAACCTTGACCGCTGACATCATGGCGAAAACAGAAACTGCCGAAGATGCCACCAGCAACCATCAAAAGATTTCGAACGAAGAAAAAACCTTCGCCAAAAAAGTAGCCACCCAACAGGCCAAGGCAGACAAAACCACCAACCAATACTTCGCCCTCCTGCCAAAGTAATGGTGCCCGCGGCAAGAGTTGAACTTGCACCCCATTGCTGGGACATGAACCTGAATCAAGCGCGTCTACCAATTCCGCCACGCGGGCATCGTGGGAATCCCCTGATCGAGTTATCCAAACTGGGCCAAAGCTTTCGTTAGTCTGGACGGGTTGATTATTTGCTCATTCGTTTAGTAGTTTATCTAGTTCTCTCATCAGTCTCTTTTTGTTTAGTCCCTTTGCCCCTAACTCTGGCGAGGAACAGAGATGACCCAATCCTGATTCCTTTAGGTGCTTCTCAAACTTTACAGCCATCTTTCTTAACTCGCTCATATCCTCCGGCCATTCATGTGTTTTCATGTTAGTTATTCCCGAACAGGTTGTTATGGCATGGCCCTGTAAACTGTGGGCTGTCCTTTATGTATGGGGTTAGCATCCCAAACTCTTGCCTGTCTGCCTGAAAAAAGTATCTACCGTCATTGCCACCATCCACGGGTGGTAGTCCTTGTGCAGCGCGGCAACCGCAAACTGTCCTGTTGCGTGGTCACGCTCGGCCTGTGCCACGGCATCCCAAAGGTGTGGCCGCTTGCCTGCTCCCCGGCTGGATCAAGCAAGCCTCCGACTCTGTCGGAGTTTGTTTTCAAAAAAATCTTGATAAGGGAACCAAATCACAATATAGTCCCATTTCCAGAAGTTCCCTAGATATTTTAGGCTTGAAAAACAAGCTCTCCAACGGGAAGCTTTCTTGACTAACACCACTAGAATGAAATCCGGAACCTACTGTTATGATGATCTCTTTTGAATTAAAACAAACCCTATCGGCCGCTCTTGGGTTGACGGCGTGTATTTCAGTCCTGAACGGACAGACGGCTTTTTCGCCTCCTGATGGAGGCTGGGATTACCTCTATGAGGGCGCAGGCGGCGAGTTTGCCGACGAGTTTTTAGCGCTCGATGGTAAATGGAGCCACGCCAACGGCTCCGACCAGTGGGA
>CAUZVJ010000143.1:0-6550 GCA_963583225.1 Verrucomicrobiia bacterium | reverse complement strand
GCGAAACCCGGCCGAGATGCCGTTTGCCGTGGACGATGTTGCGTGGGCGGCACCGGGGGAGCGAATCCGTTACGACGTTTTGGCCAATGACCTGAAGCAAGTTTTTCGCGGGCAGGAAAACAGCCTGTCACTGGCCGAGGTCGGACAGGTAACGCCGCGCTATGCGGGGTCGGTCGCTATCGACGAGGGCAGGGCGGTGTTCACGCCGTCGTCCGGTTTTGAGGGAACGGCTTGGTTCAGCTATTCGGTGCGCGGCGATGCCGGACACGGTTGGCTGCACAAGGGCGACGTGGCTGTGGTCGTCGGCGACCCCGAGGCCAACGTGTTCGAGTTGGACGTCGCGGTTGGCCAGGCGCGGACCCTCAAGCTGCCCGGCGACGGCAGCATTAGCCAAGTTCGTTCGCCGAAACAGTCGCTCCTGCACGAGACGATCAGCAGTTCGTCGGTTTATATTTTGCGCGTTAACGCCGACGCCAAAGGCAGCGAGAGCATCCGGTACCGGGCCGGTGGCAAGCGGCAAACGCTCAAGCTGAATTACATCAACGAACCGCCCATCGCCGAGCCGGACGTGCTGTACCTTAGTCCCGGCGAGTCGGTCAGTTTCAACCCGCTCAGCAACGACCACGCGGCGGGATTGCGCGGCGCGTTCAAGACCGAGCCGGTCATTGCCGTCGGCACCATCGGCGAAGGGCGCAGCGGGCAGGATTATTTCCCCGGCGGCTTCCGGCTTTTTAGTGCGCGGTCGAAAGTCAGCAACCTTGGCAGTTTGTCTGTGCATCGTTCGCCGGTGATGCGCGACGGCCGACGCCGCAACGACCCGAACGGCCTGCTGACATTCAAGGCCAAGAGCTCGGCCAGTGGCACCGGCGTGATCGAGTACACGATCGAAGACGCGCTTGGCCAACGGAGCAAAGGCATCATCCAAATCATCGTGGCCGGTTCGAGCGACACGCTGCTAAAATCGAACGATTACGCCCGCGCCTGGGTGCCGACCAGCGACCGTCACGACGACTCGTGGACCGCGATCGATTTCAACGACAAAACCTGGAAACGCGGTAGGCAGGGAGCCGGTTACGAGCGCAGCAGCGGCTATCAATCGCTCATCAGTTCCGCGCTGAATTTCCGCACTCAAATCTACAACAAAACTGAGTCGCTGTACCTCCGCTACGCCTTCGACGTGGACGATCCGGCGACGCTCGGCAGCCTCAAATTACGCATGAAATATGACGACGGTTTCGTCGCGTATCTCAACGGCAAAAAGGTGGCCTCCGCCAACGCGCCGTCGGCGACACAATGGGACTCCGGCGCGACAACCACGCACGACGACACGCTGGCGGTGCAGTACGAGTCGTTCGACATCAGCGCTCACGGCGACCGACTGCGCGCCGGAAAAAATGTGCTCGCCATTCACGGGCTCAACGGCGGGCTGACCAGCTCCGACATGCTGATCGTCGCCGAGTTGGTTTCCACCGATCGCGGCAAATCGCGCCTGCCGGAAATCGCCTGCGAACCGCCGAGCGAGCGGACGACGGAGTCGCTCACATTCGCGGGCCGCTTGGCCGACGGACAACCGGCGACGAAGGTGTTTTTCGTCTGGGGTGAAACCGACGGCGGCCCGGACACCGCCAAGTGGGATCACTCCGCGCAAGTCACCCCCGACGCCGATGGCCAACTTCGCCACCCGGTTACCGGCTTGGCTGCGGATTCTGTTTTGTACTATCGGCTTTACGCGAAAAATAAACTCGGCACCGCGTGGTCGCTGGACACGCAAAAAACATCGACTCTGGCCAAGGGCGTGTTGGTGGCCCGGGCGGATGAGTTTGCCGTTCCGTCGGGAGGGACGCTGAGCTTGGCCAAGCGCGGAGAGGGGGTGCTCGCCAACGACGCCGGTGTGTCGCCGGCAACCAAGGCGCAACTCTTGGCCAAGCCGCAACACGGCCAGTTGACCTTTCGTGCTGACGGCACATTCGACTACACACCGGACGAGGCGTTCACCGGCACCGATCGTTTCCTCTATCGCTTGGCCAAGGCCGCTGCGGCCCGGGAGCAAATGCTCGTGTCGGTCGGCGGCGACTGGCGGTATTACGATAAAGCTACCGCGCCCAACCGCAGTTGGGCCAAGCCGGGCTTCGACGACAGCGCCTGGTCATCCGGCCCGGGTCTGTTTGGTTACGGGAACGGCTACGAAGCCACCATTGTGAGTTACGGCACCAACCCGAAAAGCAAACGTGCCACCGCTTATTTTAGGCAGAGCTTCGAGTTGGACCCCGTCGAGTTGATCGACAAAATGACCTTCCGGCTGATTCGCGACGACGCGGCTGCAGTGTATTTGAACGGAAAACAAATCTACCGCGACAGCAACCTCTCGCCAACCGCGCGGCACACCACTTACGCCACCAGCACGATCGTCGATGAAAACGCCTACGCCACTTTTGAAGTGTCCGGAAGCCGCTTGGCCAACGGGAAAAACGTCGTGACGGCGGAAGTACACCAAGCCAGCCGCACCAGTTCTGACTTGAGCTTCGCGCTATTTGGGAAGACACATGAATACCCCGGCGCTTGGGTAACGTTAAATGTTAAATCAAGCAAAAAACCGGGTGAAATAATCCACTTGAACGTTAATGAAAATCCATTTTCGTTCACTTTTGGCTCAAAAAACGGAAAAATGCATATAATCGAGTCATCCAAGGACTTGAAACGCTGGGAGAAGATACAAGTTGTTGATGGCAATGGGAATACAATTTCTTACAAGCCAACACTGCAACCCGGCGAAAAAGCGAGATTCTTTCGCATTCGATTAACCCGTTAACAACCCCTTGGCCAAGCGCGGTTGGAGAGCAGACGCGGCGCTTGGTTTTGTACCGTTTTTCGGGCGCGAGGCCGACTTTGTGAATTTTTTCACAAATTCATTTTGACCATTCCAACGAACGGTTGTAGGTTTGCCGCTAGGCGTCGTAAAGCCGTCATGAGCAGTACTGAAGTAGGCTACAATTCCAAGGTCGAAGGGGATGTCGTGCACACCACATTGGACGCGGCCGTGAGTTGGTTTCGCAAGCATTCACTCTGGCCGATGCCAATGGGTTTGGCCTGTTGCGCGATCGAGTTGATGGCAACCGGCGCGAGTCGGTTCGACATCTCCCGGTTCGGCGCGGAAGTGATGCGGTTTTCGCCCCGGCAATCGGATCTAATGATTGTGGCGGGCACGGTCACTTACAAGATGGCACTGGCTGTGCGCCGGATTTACGATCAGATGCCGGAGCCGAAATGGGTGATCGCGATGGGGGCCTGCGCCTCGACCGGCGGCATGTACCGCAGCTACGCGGTGTTGCAGGGGGTGGATCGGATACTGCCGGTGGATGTTTACATCAGCGGATGCCCGCCGCGCCCGGAGGCGTTGCTCGAGGGGTTGATGCGCCTACAGAACAAGATTTCAAACGAGCCTCACGTCAAAGATGCCAAGCCAGCCCGCGCCAGGGAGGTGGCAGTCGCCTGAGACCCGGATGAGCGCGAAGCAACTTGCCAAAAAGCTCAAGCAGCAATTCGAGGAGATCGTCTCCGGGCCGGTGGAGTTTCGCGGCGAGTTGACGGTGGAGGTGTCGGACGCGTCGCAAATCGCCGAGGTCTGCCGGTTTGCCAAAGAGGCACTGGGCTTCGATTACCTGGTCGATCTCACCACCATCGACAACTACGAGGAGGCGCCGCGCTGGACGGCGGTTTATCACCTGTACAGTTACGAGCACTTTTGCCATTTGCGCTTGAAAACCAGCGTGAGCGAGGAGGTGTCTGAGTTGCCGTCGGTGTCGACGGTTTGGCGCACGGCCAACTGGCATGAGCGCGAGGCGTACGACATGATGGGCATCCGGTTCGCCGGGCATCCCGATCTGCGCCGCATCCTGATGTGGGAGGGTTACCCGTATTTTCCGTTGAGAAAGGATTTCCCTCTGGCCGGCAAGTCAAGCGAGATGCCGGACGTGGCGTTTTCCGATCCGGCACCACTCGAGGGCGGGCCGTTCGTCACCGTGGCCGGTGGCGAGGATTCGACCGCGCGCGAACCGCGTGTGCGCAACCCCGAAGGCTGACCGATGGCGGCGTTTCAGCAAATCGAGGTGAAGGATTCGGCGGCGCGCTCGGCGCAGGCGATGGACGAGTTGCAGGATGTGAGGGGCGAAAAGATGACCCTGAACATGGGGCCGTCGCACCCGGCGACGCACGGTGTGTTGCGGTTGGTGCTTGAACTCGATGGCGAGATCATCACCAAGGCCGACCCGGAAATCGGCTATCTGCATCGCGGCGACGAAAAGATCGCTGAGAACATGACTTACACCCAGTTCATCCCGTACACGGACCGGTTGGATTACCTCGCCCCGTTGGCCAACAACGTCGCCTACGCGCTGGCGGTGGAGAAGCTGCTCGGCGTTCACGACAAGCTCCCGGAGCGTTGCCAGTACATCCGCGTGATCTGCTGCGAACTGGCCCGCATCTCGGCGCACCTGCTTGGCCTCGGGGCGTTTGCGATGGACGTCGGCGCGATGACGGTGTTTCTGTACACGTTCACTGAGCGCGAGAAAATCTACAACCTGATCGAGGCGCTCACCGGCGCGCGCTTCACGACGACGTACACGCGCATCGGCGGGTTGTCGCGCGATTTGCCGGAGGGCTGGACGGACGAACTGGCCCAGTTCACCCGGGAGGTGAGCGTGGCCATCGGCGAGACGGACAAGCTGCTGACCCGGAACAAGATTTTTGTTGATCGCACCCGGGACGTGGGCGTGATCACCCGCGAGGAGGCGATCGATTTTGGCCTGACCGGCCCGAACCTTCGCGGCAGCAACGTCGAGCACGATCTGCGCAAGGCGCATCCGTATCTCGTGTATGATCAGCTCGACTTCGACGTGCCGTACGGCGAGGTGGGCGACTGCTACGACCGCTACCTCGTGCGCATGGAGGAGATGCGCCAGAGCGTGAGCCTGCTCGACCAGTGCCTGGCCAAGCTGCCGGGCGGCCCGGTCAACATCGATGACGGGAAGATCATATTGCCGGACAAACAGAAGGTGCTCTCCAGCATGGAGGAGTTGATCCACCAGTTCATGCTTGTGACGCAGGGGCAGGATGCGCCCGCCGGCGAGATTTATTTTGGCGCCGAGAACCCGAAGGGGGAACTTGGCTTTTACATCATGAGCAAGGGCGGTGGCGTGCCGTACCGGCTGAAGATCCGCGCCCCTTCGTTTGTCAACCTGAGCATCCTGTCGCACACGCTGCCGGGGCACATGATCAGTGACGTGGTGGCGATTTTGGGGTCGCTCGATTTTGTGATGGGGGAATGTGACCGATGAGCCTTGAGGTTCCCACAAAACTGGAGAGCGAAATCAACCGGCTGGTGAGGAACTATCCGGAGAAGCGGAGCGCATCGCTGATGGTGCTCCACGCGTTGCAGGAGGAGTTCGGTTACATATCACGGGATGCCGAGGAATGGGCCGCGGCCAGGCTCGGACTGCAGCCGATCAACATCCACGAGCTGGTGACCTTTTACCCGATGCTGCGCGAGCACGACCCGGGCAGGACAGTGGTGCGCGTCTGCCGCACACTGAGCTGCGCCCTGGCCGGGAGCCACAAGCTGCACAGCCACATCTGCGACACCCTTGGCCTCGATGCAAACGGGCATGGCTTGCAGCGGACGACGGACGGCAAATTTGGCGTCGAGTACGCCGAGTGTCTGGCCAGTTGCGGCACCGGGCCGGTGATGATGTGCAGCGATGACTTTTATGAAAACGTCACGAACGACGGGGCGGATGAAATCCTGGAGAAATACGACGAATAAAGATGGTTGCCGAACTAGGATTCGAACCTAGACAAAGTGAGTCAGAGTCACTCGTGCTACCGTTACACTATTCGGCAATACCGCGCGGGAATAGATATTGAATCCGGGCGGGGAGTCAAGGCCCGAATCTCAGAATGCCGAAAGAATACAAACTGGTTTTGAAGCACGTCGATGAGGCGGGTTACACGAGGGACATCCAGTGTTACCTGAAACACGGCGGCTACAAGACCTTGAAAAAGGTTTTCCGGCTCAAGCCGAGGAAAACCGGGGACGGCGTGGTGACGCCCCAGGCGCACATCCGCAAGGAGGTGCTGGTCTCCGGGCTGCGCGGCCGCGGCGGGGCGGGGTTCCCGTGCGGCGTGAAGTGGAACTTTGTCAACCGTAAGTCCGGCAAGCCGGTTTATCTCATCTGCAACGCCGACGAATCCGAGCCGGGCACATTCAAGGACCGGCAGATCATCCACAAGGATCCGCACCAACTCATCGAGGGCATGATCCTGTCGTGCTACGCCAACAACGTGAAGCTGGCGTACATTTACATTCGCGGCGAATTCCCCGAGGGCGCGAGAATCCTCAACCGCGCGCTCGATGAGGCCAGGGCCAACGGCTTCCTTGGCAGGGGCATTTGCGGCACGAAATACAACCTGAAGATCCACGTGCACCGCGGCGCGGGCGCGTACATTTGCGGCGAGGAAACCGCCCTCATCGAGTCGCTCGAGGGCAAGCGGCCGT
>CAUZVJ010000142.1:0-6565 GCA_963583225.1 Verrucomicrobiia bacterium | reverse complement strand
ATGTCAAAAAACGCAACGCCAATCTCAAACATTATACCGCCGCCATTCTCCGGCTTGGCCAAGCGCGAAAACTGCCAGTCGTTGATCTGACCTCCTCCCTGCTTGGCCAAGCGGTCACCCGAGACGGCGCGACACTCTCTGGCAAAGGCCAATGGCTTGCCGCCCGCACCATCGCCGTGCAACTTGGACTGGCCGACCCCACATCAACTATTCGCGCCGCTGTCACCGGTGAATTGATTCCCATTCCCGTCGAGGAATTGCGACAAGCCATCCTACGGAAAAACAGGTTGTGGCAACAGTTCTGGCTGCCGACCAATTGGGCCTTCCTCTACGGCAACCGTCAACAAACCGCCAGCAGCCGCAACCATCTCGACAAGGGCTTCCGCTGGTTCCCCGAGGAGGTGCAGTCCATTGTTCCGCAATTGGAACAAATGGACAGCCTGATCCAGGGAAAAGCCCGGCAGGTCATCCGGAAATGACCAGGGCCGCCCCACCGAGGAATCCACGCCAAACAGGAGCGCCTCCTCATCAAACTGGGAACAAATGTTGACAGTTCCACGGTTGTTGGCGGAATAATTTCGCCGCTGCAAAGGCAGCAACCCGACGAAATCACAATTAAATGAAGAAAATGCAACACTCGTTGACCCGCTTGGCTTGCTTGGCCGGCATTTTGATCTCGATGACAACCGGGCAGGCGGAAGGCCGGGATCGTTGGACGGCGAAGAAGGCCAACGCCTGGCACGCCAAGCAGTCTTGGCGCGTGGGCTGCAACTTCAACCCCAGCACGGCAATCAACCAACTCGAGATGTGGCAGGCCGATTCGTTCGACACCAAGACCATCGACCGCGAGCTCGGCTGGGCCGCTGACCTTGGCCTGAACAGCATGCGGGTTTATCTGCACAACCTTCTGTGGACACAGGACGCCAAGGGGTTTTTAAAGCGAGTCGATCAATTTTTGGCGATCGCCGACAAGCACGGCATCAACATCATGCTCGTGCCACTGGACGGCGTGTGGGATCCGCACCCGAAACTGGGCAGACAACGCGCCCCAAAGCCGCACCTGCACAACTCCGGCTGGTTGCAGGCGCCCGGCGGGGAAATCCTCGCCGACCCAAAACGCCACGACGAGCTCGAGCCGTATATTCGTGGCCTGCTCAAACGCTTCGCCAACGATAAGCGCGTGTATGCCTGGGACGTGTTCAACGAGCCGGACAACCCCAATGCCAACTCCTACGGCGAGAACGGTGACAAGTCAGAACTCCCCCCCGCGATCAAGGCCGCGATGGCCACGAAGCTGTTGGCCAAGGTGTTCGAGTGGGCGCGTGCCGAGAACCCCAGCCAGCCGCTCACCGCCGGCGTGTGGATGGGCCCGTGGCCGGACCACTCAAGACTCAAGCCGCACGAGAAAGTGATGATCGAGCAGTCGGACATCATCAGTTTCCACAACTACGGCGGGCTCGAGCACGTCAAGCCGCGCGTGGAGCAGCTCAAGCGCTACGGTCGCCCGATCCTCTGCACCGAATACATGGCCCGCCCCAACGGCAGCCGCTTCAACCCGGTGCTCGGCTATTTCAAAAAGGAGAACATCCCCGCTTACAACTGGGGCTTCGTCGCCGGCAAGACGCAGACGAACTACCCGTGGGATTCATGGCACAAACAGTACACCGCCGAGCCGGAGGAATGGTTTCATGAAATCCTCCGCCGCGACGGCACGCCTTACCGAAAGGCCGAGGTCCAGTACATCCGAAGCCTGACCGGCCGCAAGTAAAACGACGGCCCCACATCACGGCTGAGACTATTTCCGGGAGCGCCAAGCCGGGTTGGGTGTGGGGGCCTTGGCGTCAACGGCTTTGCGCCAGGCGTCGAGCTTCCCTCGCAAGGCTTGGGCGCGGGCGGGTTGCGCGGCGGCAAGGTTGTTGGTTTCGCCCGGGTCGTTCTGCAGGTTGAAGAGTTCCAGCCGGTTGCCCTCGTAGTAGTGGATGAGTTTCCAGTCGCCTTCGCGCACGGCGCTGCCGGGGGTCATGCGCGGATAGTAATGGGGGTAATGCCAGTAAAGCGCCTTACGGGCGAGCTGGGCTTTGGGATCGCGCAACAACGGCAACAAATTTACGCCGTCGTGCCGGGGTGCATCCGTTTGGCCAAGCGCATCGGCGAGCGTGGGAAAGAAGTCCTGTGACGTGACCTGCTCAGTGCACTCGCTGCCGGGGCGGGTGCGACCGGGCCAACGGATGATGAGCGGCACGCGCAGTCCGCCCTCGTAAAGCGTGCCCTTGCCAGAGCGGTACGGGAAGTTGCGGGTGGGCGGGCGGTTGCCGGACTTGGCCGTCGGAAAATCGACTCCGCCATTGTCGCTCGTCAAGATGACTGCGGTGTTATCCGAGATGTTGAGTTCGTCGAGTTTGCGCAGGACGCGGCCGACATTTTCGTCCATGCTCGCGACCATCGCCGCGTACCCGGGATGATTGTGATGTTTGCCCGGCTTTTTGTTTTTGAATCGCTCCACGAGTTCCGGCTTGCCCTCGATCGGCGTGTGCACGGTGTGAAACCACAGGCTCAAAAAGAACGGCTGCTCCCGCTGCTTCTCGATGATCCGTAGCGCGTGGTCGGTGAGTTTGTCGGTGAGGTAATCACCCGCCTGCCCCGGCCCCACCGGCACGTAGCGCAACTCAGGATCGCTCTTCGACCACGGGCCGCGATAGGGCCAGTGGAACGTCGCCGGCGCGCCCCAGTAAGTGCCACCGATGTTCACGTCGTAGCCCTGCGTTTCCGGATAAAACGCGGCCTTGCCGAGATGCCATTTGCCAATGTGCGCGGTGAAATAACCGTGCTGCTTGAACAACTCGGCCAGCGTCACCTCCTCGTGCGGCAGGTTGGGTTGTGCCTTAGCCTCAAGCAGGCACTTGTTGGTTGGCCCACCGCGTGAGGCGCTCTCGTGCCAGATGGTCATGTCCAAACGCGCCGGGGATTTGCCGGTGAGGATAGCTGCGCGTGTGGGCGAACAAATCGCCGCCGCCGCATAAGCCTGCGTGAACCTCATCCCCTGCTCTGCCAAGCGGTCGATGTTGGGTGTCTCGAAAAAATCGCTCCCCTGCACCCCGGCATCCGCCCAGCCCCAGTCATCCACAAGGATGAATACCACATTCAACTTCGCCGCACTCACCGGCTTGGCCAAGCACAGAGCCAAGCCGCACATCAGGAAAAACCGCATGGGCAAACGTTAAGCCGCTTGGCTGGCGGGTAAAAGCTTTTGACGGTGTTCGACGAGAAGCGAGATTGCCTGCAGTTGGCAATTGCGGTAGGGAAAGCCCATGCTGAGCCGCAAGTTTATCCCCGTTGTTGTCACTTTCATTCTTTCGGTCGCCGCATTGTTTGCCGCCGACAGGCCGAATGTTGTTTTCATACTTGCCGATGATTTGGGTTATGGTGACTTGGCGCACGCGGGTGGCAGGGCGCGGACGCCGCATTGCGATCGCTTGGCCAGGGAGGGGATGCGCTTCACCGACGCCCACACGACGTCGTCGGTCTGCACGCCGACCCGTTACGGCATCATCACCGGCCGGTATAATTGGCGCAGCACAATGAAGAAAGGCGTGCTTTGGGGATTGTCCGAACCGCTCATCGCAGCTGACCGGTTGACCACTCCAAAATTTCTCCGGCAGAACGGCTACCACACCGGCGTCGTCGGCAAGTGGCACCTTGGCCTTGGCTGGCAGATGCTGCCCAACGGCGAAAAACGCCAGGCCAAAACCGGCCCGACCAAGGGCGACGGCTGGCAGATCGACTACGGCAAAAAAGTCGCTGGCGGCCCGTTGGCCATCGGCTTCGACGAATCGTTCATCATCCCCGCGTCGCTCGACATGGCTCCGTATGTTTATTTGAAGAACGACAAGCCCACCGCTTGGGCAACGGTGACCAAGGCGTTCCACCGGGCCGGGCCAAGCGCGGAAGATTTCGACGCGATCAATTGCCTGCGCGACTTCGCCCGCGAAGCCGGTGCCTTCATCGACGCCCGGGCCAAGCAACGCGACAAGCCGTTTTTCCTCTACCTGCCGTTGAGCAGCCCGCACACGCCGATCGTCCCGTCCAAGAAATGGCAGGGCAAATCCGACATCGGCAAGTACGGTGATTTTTTGATGGAGACCGACTGGGTCGTCGGCCAAGTGTTGAAGGCGCTCGACCGCCATCGCTTGGCCAAGGACACGATCGTCATTTTCGCCACCGACAACGGCTGCTCGCCGGCGGCAAAAATCCCCGCGCTCGAGGCCAAGGGCCACAAGCCCAACGCCGATTGGCGCGGGCACAAGGCCGACATTTTCGAGGGCGGCCATCGCGTGCCGTTCCTCGTGCGCTGGCCGGGCCGCGTCAAGGCCGGCACCCGAAACGCTCAAACCATTTGCACCGCCGACCTGTTCGCAACGGTCGCCGACGTGATCGGCAAAAGCGCCGCCATCCCGGCCAACGCCGCCGAGGATTCGTTCTCCTTCCTCCCTGCCCTGCTTGGCCAAGCGGCCAAGGCGCGGCCGTTCACGATTCACCACTCGATCAACGGCTCGTTCGCCATCCGGCGCGGCAAATGGAAACTCGCCCTCTGCCCCGGCTCCGGTGGCTGGAGTGCGCCCAAGCCGGCTGCCGCCAAGAAAAACAAATCTCTGCCGCTCGTGCAGCTATACGACTTGGCCGCCGATCCCGCCGAGCAAAACAACCTGCAGGCCAAGCACCCGGAACTCGTCAGCGACCTCGTCGCCACCTTGGCCGAGGCGATCAAAAACGGACGCACCTCCCCCGGCCCGGCCCAGGCCAACGAAGGCCACCCCAACACTTTCAGCAAAAAACTGCTCACCGCCTTTCCCGCGCTTGGCCAATAGCCCAGCGCTTGGCCAAGCCGTCCCCGGCTGTTTGCCTTGTGCCCGTCGGAGAGGTGCGGCATAAAGATGCGCCTGTGAATTTCCTGCGGCTTTCACTACTGGCATCGATCACTGTTTTTGCAGTTGATGTCTCTGCGGGCGATGAGCTGCACTGGGCTTTTGTGGCTCCAAAGCGGCCGACTCCCCCGCAAGTTTCAGCGTCCGCTTGGCCGCGCAATACCATTGATCAGTTTGTCTTGATACGTATCGAGGATGCAGGGGGACACCCGTCACCCGAGGCAGATTGGACAACAGTGCTGCGGCGGTTGCATCTGGATTTTACCGGACTGTTGCCGACGCTAGCGGAAATTGCAGCGTTCGAGTCCGACTACAAAAACGATCCCGATGCCGCATACACAAAACGCGTCGATCGACTGCTGGCCAGTCCGCACTTTGGCGAGAAGTGGGCGCGCTGGTGGATGGACCTTTCACATTACGGCGACAGTGACGGATACCTGACCGACCAGTTGCGGCCCGTCGCTTGGCGCTGGCGTCAGTGGGTGGTGGAGGCGTTCAACCGCAACCTGCCGTTTGACCAGTTCACCATCGAGCAACTTGCCGGCGACCTGCTGCCCAACGCCACCACGCAGCAGCGCATTGCCACCGGTTTTCTGCGCAACACACTCAGCAACCGCGAGGGCGGCGCGGATCTCGAGGAATACCGCGTGCTGCAGGTGAAAGACCGCACGGACACGTTTGGCACCGTATGGCTTGGCCTCACAGTTGCCTGTGCACAATGTCACGACCACAAATACGACCCCGTGTCGCAAAAAGAGTTTTACGAGTTGTATGCCTTTTTCAACAACGCCGACGAACTAAACATCAACGCCCCGCTGCCGGGCGAGGCCGGAAATTACGCGACCGCTAAAAAGCTGTACGACAAAAAGCGGGTTGAACTGTTGGCACCTGTCGCCCCCGGCTTGGCCAAGCTGCTGGATCGCTGGGAGGCCAAACTGCTGGATACGGAGTCGCACCCCGGTCGCGATCACCTTTGGGATCGCGAACTGGAACTGCTCGGCCTCGTCTGGGGCGGGCAGCTTGGCGAAGGCCAACTGGAGGGACTGAACATCGTTTACAAGCCAAGGGCAAAACGCACCCCCACAGAGCGTGACCGGCTGCAGGATTATTTCCTCCGAAGCGGTTCGCGTATCGACGAGAAGAAATTCAAGGAGCTGAAAATCAGTGAACTCGTGAGCCAACTCGACGAACTAAAAAAGGCGCTTCCTCCCGTCACCCGGGCACCGATGATGGTTCAACATCACGAGTACCGTCCCACGCACCTGCACATTCGTGGCAACTTTCGCCAGAGTGGAGCCGAGACGCGTCCCGGAGTCCCCGCCGTGCTGCACGCTTCAATGGCAACCGGTACGCCCGACCGACTCGACTTGGCGCGCTGGGTCGTGGCATCGGACAATCCCATGACGGCCCGCGTCACCGTCAACCGCCTATGGCAGGAACTTTTTGGCAAAGGCCTGGTGACGACGCCGGATGATTTTGGGACGCGCAGCAACCCACCATCCCATCCCGCATTGCTCGACTGGCTCGCCACCGAGTTCGTGCGCCGCGACTGGGACATGAAAGCCATGCTCAAGCTGATGGCCACCTCGGCAACCTACCGGCAGGACTCAAGGCAACAAATAGATGATCCGGAAAACGTTTTG
>CAUZVJ010000141.1:0-6570 GCA_963583225.1 Verrucomicrobiia bacterium | reverse complement strand
CCAGCGACGGCGACGGCTGGAAAGGCTCCGCCCGCAGCATCGAGGGCTTCGACCTCGCCGAGGCCATGCGCGGCTGCGACGACCTGCTCAACGACCACGGCGGACACGCCATGGCCGCCGGCGTCTCGGTCAAGCCGGGCCGGCTCGATGCCTTCCGCGAACGCATCAACGAGATCGCCAAAAAAACCATCACGCCCGACATGTTCCAGCCGCCGCTCAAGCTCGACGCCGGGACCGACCTCTCAGAACTGACACTCGTGCACATCGAGGAAATGCGCCAACTCGAGCCGCTTGGCCAGGGCAACCCGGAGATCCAGCTCCTCGTCGCCGACCTCACCCTGTCGAGTCCCGTTTACCGCATGGGGCGCGACAAACAGCACGCCAAGTTTTGGGTGACCGACGAGCGAGGTGCCTGCGAAGTCGTCGCGTGGAACCTCAAGCCCGAAGACGAGCCGAAAGACACCTTCGACATCGCCGTCGCGCCGCAGATAAACGACTTCAACGGCCGCCGCTCCGTCCAGCTAAAACTCATCGACTGGCGCCCCGCCAAGGGATAGCCCCGCTTGGCCAAGCACTAGATTTCCACGCTGGCCATTTTGCGGATGCCGGTTCTCATCGGCAGCCAGCCGAGCAGGAATGAGCCGCCGAGGAACACCGCCCACCCCAGCCAGAACACCGCCACTGAACTGCCGCCGAATGCCCAGCGCGATGTCGCCGCCATCAGGCTCAGCATGCCGATGATGTAGAGGAAACTCAGCACAAGACAAAGCGTGCCGCCGAAGCCGCTGACGATTTTGCTTGGGTTGTCCTCCCGGAAATTCGGGTACACCGCGCCGAGCCCCACCGCCAGTGCGTTGAGAGTGAACGCCATCACGCCGACGGTCAGCGTGAAGTACAAAATGCGCTCCAGCGGAATCGACAGCATCGCGCACGACGCCCCCACCAGCGCCATTGTCACGCTCATCGACACGGCGGTGGAAAAAAGGAACTTGGCCATGAGCGTGCGGTGCATCCCGAGCGGCGCCATGCCGACGATCCAAATGCGTTTGCCCTCGAGCGAGATCTGCGGGAACACGAACCGCGTCGTCAGCGTGGCGAGGTTCAGCACGCACGCGCCGAGGTTGAGGTACGAGGTGAGATCGATCCAAAAATCACTCGTCAGCCGGTGCGAGAAATGGCGCAGATTCACGATGTACGCAATCAACAGGCCCAGCAGGATCAGCGACTGGCCCCACTGCGTCGCGTCCCGCAAAAAAGTGCGGACGTCTTTCACGATCAGCGCCCGCGTGTCGGCGCGCCCCCACCACAGCAGCTTGGCCAAGCGGTCGAGCGGCTTGGGCGCGAATGCCGCTTGGCCAAGCGCCGGTTTGCGCCGCCAAAATTTCCACCCCGTCCTGCCGCCGCCCCGGCTGTTCACCGCCGAAAGTGCCCCGTAAAAAATGCCACCCGAGCGTGTTGAGGCGAGGTAGCCGAAAAACAGCGTGTGGCTCAGCAAAACCAAGCCAAAAAACAGCGTGCCCATCAGCGCGCCCTCGACCCACTGCGTGATGCCGCTCGACACCCAGTAGCTGGGCAGGAACGGGAACAGCGAAAACTTGGTGCGCGACAGCAGCCGATCGACGACATCGAGCACGCGCGTCTCGAGCATCTCGTCGGTCACTGTCTCCGGCTGGAGCCACGAGCTGACGGCGACGATCAACACGATCACCGCCAGCACGGCGGCGACCTGAAATGCCAGCCGATCCAGCCATCGCGCCAGCCCGATCGCCGCCCAACTGCCGAGGATGCCCGGCAACACGACGAACAGCGCCACGAACAGCGGCGTCACAAAATAAAAATGCCACGGCGCGTTGTAGGTCGTCCCGTACGCTGCCACGAGCGGCGCGATCAAAAACAAAAACGCCCACGACGCGAGGATGCCGGACTCGAAAATTTTCCACCGATAAATCACCTGATGCGGCACCGGCAAGGTCAGCAGAAAATGCGTTTCTTTGTTTCGGAACAGGTTGGTGAAATTGATGATGACGTTGCTGAGCAGCAGCAGCAAAAACAGGAACGCGAATAGCAGGAACATCATCCGCTCGATCAGCACCGGCCCCAGCCCCGGAAAGCTCGAGGTGAATTGCAGCGCCTTGTGAAACAGCGCGTACGCCAGCCAGGCGTAGCCCACGACGAACAGCCCCATGAGGAAGGCGTGCAGCCGCGACTGCGCCACCGCCGACTTGAGCCGCCGCCAGCTTTGCGTGCGGTTGACCCCGGCCAACAGTCGCCAGTGCGGGATGGGCTTCGCGTCGTTCACTGGTCGTCGTTGGTGAGCGACAGAAAAATCGACTCGAGCGTGCTGTCCCGATTCGCCGCCTGCAATTCATCGTGCGAGCCGACGGCGACGAGGCGGCCCCGGTGCATGATGCCGATGCGGTCGGCCATCTCCTCGGCGACGCTGAGTTGGTGGGTGGAAACGAACACCGTCACGCCGGCGTTGGCTTGTTCGCGCAAAATATCCTTGAGCACGCGCGAGTGATGCGGATCCAGCCCGACCATCGGCTCGTCAAACACAACCACCTTCGGCGAGTGCATCAGCGCAGAGACGATCGCCACGCGCTGTTTGGTGCCGTGCGACAAGCCCTCGATCGGCTTGGCCAAAAACTCGCCAAGGTTGAACCGCTTGGCCAAGCGCTCGGCCTCGGCCAACATCGCGGCGTCTTCCATCCCGAACAGCTTGCCGGTGAAGCGGAAGAACTCAGCCGGCGTGAGCTTGTCGTAGAGGAACGGAAAATCCGGCACGTAAGCCATGCAGCGACGCGCGTCGATCGGGTGGGTGCCGATGTCGAACCCGCAAACGCGCACCGAGCCACTCGTCGGTTTCATTAGCCCAGCCATGACCTTGATGGTGGTGGTTTTGCCGGCGGCGTTGGGACCGAGAATAACGAAAAACTCCCCCGCCGGCACGGTCAGGCTGATGTCATCGACGGCCCGTAAATCGCCGAATTGCTTGGTTAAATGCTCGATTTCAATCATTTGCCGCCGCTTTTTTGCAGGGGGATGCTGTCGTTGGTGAACTCCAGTTTACCGGGGAAAGTAACCCGCAAAATCTCGCCCACGCGGCTCACCAAAACCGTGACGACACACTCGCCGGGCAGCTTGGCCTCGAGGCGATAAATGCGGACGCGCGTGCTGCCAAACCGGATCGCGTCGTTGTAAGCAGCCCACTCGAGGCCAAGCGCGAGCGGCTCGTCCGCCGCTTGGTCAAGCGCGACGCCGCTCGGCAGCAACGGTTTGAGCAACGGCGCGAAGACCGGCCCGGCGAACTGCTCGAGCAACGCGGCGGGGTTGCGGAGTTGGCCAAGCGGCGTCGAGCGTTCCCATTGGCCAAGCGCCCCGTCGTGTTTCACGAACAATTCTTGGTTGACCGTCTCGGCGACAAACTCCCACGAGCTGGGTGGCAGATCGATCGTGGCGTGGACGCTCTGCCAATCGAGCGTCGCGTCAAGCACCGAGCGGAGGGTGAATCGCAGTTTCGTCTCGAGCGACTCGACTTGGATGCGGCCATCCAGTGCGAGCGTGTAGCCCTTGATCGACTCGACGCGGCCGGCCGGTTGGTTTGTGCCGCCGAAGTAAACCTCGTCGGGGATGATTTCCCAATGGACGTAGCCAACCGATTTTCCATTTTGAAAAACCTGCAGGTTGGAGGCGTCGGGGGCGTTGAAAATTTTGTCGAGCACCACGTCGTTGGAAACGCGGCTGCCCCGGCCGGTGTCGCCGTACTCGGCACGCCAAAGGAGCGCATTCATTGCCAGCCAAAACAGGAGGATGACTGGGAAGACCAACCGGCGCACGGCGAGGCCTTACGGGGTGCGCTTGGGGGGGATGTAAACGGTGACGCCCGGCTTGAGGTCGCGGGAGTTTCGCATCAGGCGCGGGTTGGCGGCCTTCAGGGCCGAGAACGGGACGCCGTAGCGCCGGGACAGGCTGTAGAGACTCTCGCCTGCCTTGAGCATGTGGGTTCGGGTCTGGCCGGATCGGCCGCTGTAAGTGGGCCGGGTCGTCGTGCGCGGGTTGCGGGGATTCACGGAAGGCGGCGGGCCGGCTACCGCCATGGCAACCTCGGGCACGGCGCTGCCGGCTTGCTGCAACCGGCCGCGCATGGCCTCGACCTGGCTCTTGAGGTGGCTGTTCTCGCTGTTGGCCTTGGCCAACTGCTTGCGCAGTGTGTGGATGGCGTTGATCTCCGAGGGCGGAATGGGCGCCATGGCGATGTCCTTGGCGATCTCTTTTTTGCAGGCCTTGATGAAGCCCCCAATGTTGCCGGCGTGGCGGGAGTCCTGCTGCAACTCAAGGTGCCGCTGGAAATGGTAGCAGGCCGAGACGTAGTTGTTTTTTTCGTTGCTGGGCTCGTAAAAAATCAGCCCCAGCTCGAAATGAGCGGCGGCGTTGCCCGGATTGTTGGCGAGCGCCTTGCGGAAGGAGAGAATCGCGCCGTCAACGTCCTTGCGGGCCAGGCGGCTTTTCCCACGCACAAAATCGGCGTCGTCCTCCATTCGGGAACCGCTCCCGCTCGTTGGTTCACAACCCACCACCAAGGCCGCCAACATCGCCAGCGTCATCGTCCGCCCAAGGCCGAACCAGAACTTCATGGGCGGAAACTAAACAGGAACCACCCCCAAAGCAACCCAAGTTCGCGCCGGCGACAAATCGCCAATCCGCGCTTTTTCTCCGACGTCGCAGCCCCTACACTCCCGCCCGTGCCGCACAGGGACAAGCCATCCGTATCTCTTCCAACTTGGGCATTTCCAGTCATTGGAGTTATGTTGCTAACAGGTGCCCTTCTATTATTTTTGGCGCTCCAAACATTTGACAGGAACGATCTTGCTTCAAATACAGCCGTCCCCAACGATCCGGTAAAGAACGCCATCGGCTATGCGGGGGCACATGTTGCCAACATCGCTTTACAGGGAACCGGCTTTGCGGCTCACATGATTCCGTTTTTGCTGCTGCTATTCGGCGTCAGCCTCGTCACCCGCTACCTTGGCCATCTGCGCCACAGGTGGAAGGGATGGGCAGCTGCCTTGGTTTACATGGTCGGAATCACTGGCTTGCTTGGATTATTCACGAACAATGGCCACATCAAAAATGTGATAGAAGCAAAGGGGTTGGCTAGCTTGGGGGGCTATCTGGGTTGGGGCGTCAATTTCATATTTGGAGTTTTTGGGGATATTGGATCCGGCATTATTTACACGGCGATCATCCTCGCCAGCCTCTACTTCCTGACCAACCTACAGCCGGTCGAGCTTTGGCACTGGACGGTGGATGCGTGGGAGAACTGGCGCGACCGCCGCGGACAAGCAGGCTTGCTCGCAGGCGCACCATACCAAAAAACAATTAAGCGCAAGACCAAGCGGCTCGAGCGCGATCTGAAAAAACAGAAGAAAGCCATTGAGCAGGAACTCGAGGAGGCCACCGGCGAACTCGAAGTCGACCAAGGGCTCGGTGCCGACCTCAAGCCAGTGCCCAAGCCAACCGTTCGCGACCTAAGCGTGCTCGACGCGGAACAACGCAAAAAAGCCAAAGAAGAGGAAGCTGAACCGGATCCGGACGAAGTCGAGATGGGCGAGGTGATCTCCGCCGAGGAGGTCAAGGCTTCCGGCGACGAACCCGCCGAAGAGGACGAGCCAAGCGGCCCCACCGAGCACAAAGCCGCCAGCACCGACGACATCCTTGGCCAAGCGGACGACACGACAGACGGCAAAGCCAAGCCGGACGACGCCCCGGCCAAGCCCAAGCTGCCCCGGCACTTGGCCAAGCCCAAAGGGCCGGCGTCCGTCGCCAAGACGCCCAAGGTCAAGGGCTACAAGCTGCCCAAGTCGTTGGTACTCGACGAGCCCGAGCCGGCCACCGCCCCCACCGAGACCCGCGAGCAACTCCTCGCCAACGCCCGACTGCTCAAGGACACGCTGGAGCAATTCAAGATCGAGGTGAACGAGGGGGACATCACCAAGGGCCCGACCATCACCCGCTACGAGCTGCATCCGGCCCCGGGTGTCAAACTCGAGCGAATCACCGGCTTGGCCAACAACATCGCCGCCGCCATCAAGGCCGAGCGAATCAACATCCTCGCCCCGGTGCCCGGCCGCAACACTGTCGGCATCGAGGTGCCCAACCGCATCAAGACCAAGGTGCGGTTCCGCGACATCGTCGAGTCGCCGGAATGGAGGAACTCCAAGGCAAAAATTCCCCTTGCCTTGGGCAAGGACGTTTACGGCAAGCCGATCGTCGCCGACCTGGCCGAGATGCCACACCTGCTCATCGCCGGCGCCACCGGCTCGGGCAAATCGGTCTGCATCAACTCCATGGTCGCCTCGCTGCTCTTCCGTTTTTCACCGGAGGAACTGCGCTTCGTGATGATCGATCCCAAAGTCGTCGAGCTGCAGATTTACAACGGCCTGCCCCACCTCGCCGCCCCCGTGGTGCACGATCCAAAAAAAGTCACCCTCGCGCTCAAGTGGGTCGTCAACGAGATGGAAAAGCGCTACCAGATTTTTGCCAAAGTCGGTGCCCGCAATATCGCCGGCT
>CAUZVJ010000140.1:0-6574 GCA_963583225.1 Verrucomicrobiia bacterium | reverse complement strand
CACACCGGAAAAGTCGCCGTCGAAACTTGGCTCGAGCAGTTGAATGCGCTCGAGCAGCGGCGGGTGTGTGGAGGTGATGGAAAACCAAGACCGACTCAGTGCGTTGCCAAAAAACATGTGGCTGGCCTCCTCCGCGTTGGGGGTGTTGAGCAGCCGGGAACCGCCGCTGAGCGCGCCGATTTTTTTCAGTGCGCCGGCCAAGCCCTCGGGGTTGCGGGTGAATTGCACGGCCGATGAGTCGGCGAGGTATTCGCGCTGCCGCGACACGGCGCTCTTGATGAGATTGCCCATGAGGATGCCCAGCCCGCTCGTGGCCATAAGGCCAAGACCGATGAGGCCCATGGCTATCGCGGCGCCGCCTCCCCCACCCTCGCTGCTTCGGCGGCTGCGATTTCCTGAGGAATAAAAACCGATCTGCAACAGCATCCGCCCGATTACAGCCAACGCAATGAGCCCAAAAATGACAGCGACCAGGCGGAGGTTGAGCTTCATGTCTTGATTAAGAATGTGACTGAACTCGTGCGCGATGACGCCCTGCAGTTCGTCGCGGGAAAGGTTGCGCATGCAGCCTTCGGTGACGCCGATCACGGCATCGTCGAGCGTATAACCGGCGGCGAAAGCGTTGATGCCCTCTTCGCCCTCCATGACGTAAACCTCCGGCACCGGGACGCTCGAGGCGATGGCCATTTCCTCGACGACATTCATCAGCTTGCGCTCGTCGGGATCGATGGTAGCCATGTTGACGAGCCGCCCACCCATCATCGCCGCGACGCTGGAACCGCCGCCGCTCAACTGCACCCGCCGGAACAACCCCGCCATGCCGATAACGGCGAACGTCCCCAGAAAAACCAAGCCGGCGAGCACCGGATCGGTATAGGCGGCTGTCCCGAATTCCATTTTCTCCTCCGTCACGCTGGAAGCGCCGAGCACCGTGGCAATAATCAGATGGTTCAGCAGGGAGATGAGCAACACCGCGACGCAAAAAAGAAAAACCAGAACCCCGGTTTTTTTCTTCGCCTGATGCTGGCGCTCAAAGAAGTCCATGTTGAGCGATCCCCCGGTCCCGTGCCGCCGGGATCACATGTCGTCGAACGAGATGTCGAGGTCCTTCTTTTGGTCAGCAGTGACGACAGCCTTGCCGACGTCGCCCAAGCCCTCGACCTCGAAGAAGATTGCCTCGGTGAATCCGAACATGCCGGCGACCATGTTGGCCGGGAAAACCTGAAGCGCATTATTGTAGCCCATCACCGAGTCGTTGAACGCCTGCCGTGCAAAGGTCACTTTGTTTTCGGTCGAGGTCAGTTCCTCGGTCAACTGCATCATGTTCTGGTTGGCCTTGAGATCGGGGTACGACTCGCTCAACGCGAACAAGCGTCCCATCACGCCGCCCAGTGTGCCCTCGGCGGCGACCATCTGCTTCATCGCCTCCGGGTCGCTTGGGTTGGCGCTGACGGCCGCGTTGGCGTTGGCGGCCATGTTGCGTGCTTGGATGACTTCCTCCAGCGTCGTGCGCTCGTGTTTCATGTAGCCCTTAACCAACTTCACGAGGTTGGGAATCAGGTCGTACTTGCGCGTCAACTGGATGCCGATCTGCGAGTAGTTGTTGTCCTTAGCGTTGCGCTTGCGGATCAAGCCGTTGTAAATGCCCATAACCCACAGGCCAACGATGACCGCCAAACCAACTAATCCCGCCAATATTATTACGCCAATATTTAGTGTCATTTTTGTGTTCCTTTCGTTTCCAGTCGCCGATATTGGGTAAACTATCGGGTGAAGTCAATTACAATCTATGCCATCGATTATAGCTTGAAGTTATCGCAGCCACGGCTGAAATTGCAGTGAGTACAGGTCTGCCTTCTTCAATTCAAACCGCAGCCGCACAGCCGGGTGTTTCCGGCGCAAGTGGCTGATGTCGCCGCTCTTCCACGCCACTTGTTGCTGCAGTGAATCCCCTCGCAGAGGCTTGCAGTCGGCCAAGGTGTAGCCAGCGATCGCTTGGCCGTTGGGTGTCTCGATGGCCACCCGGATCGAGCCGCCGTCGCCGGTCTGAAAATTCACCGTCAACCGTTCTGCCGCTTGGCCAAGCGCAAACGGTTTCGTGACCAGTTCGCCCGATTCCGCACCGGCGCGAACGGAAACGAAGCCGTCCTTCCGATATTCAAACCGCCGCACCCGGCAGTCCGGGCCGGTGTAATAAGCCTCGGTGGCGTACACGGAGAGATGTTTGGGACGACCGGGAATCTCCACG
Source organism: Verrucomicrobiia bacterium (assembly GCA_963583225.1). Taxonomy (GTDB): domain Bacteria; phylum Verrucomicrobiota; class Verrucomicrobiia; order Limisphaerales; family UBA1096; genus UBA1096. The sequence goes on along the minus strand of CAUZVJ010000140.1, from coordinate 4,326 downwards.
AGCCCCCACGTCATGTAGTTGCTGCGATTGCCATCGCGGTCTTTCGGGGCGGACTCCGGTATCACCGGCTCGAGCCATCGGTGGAAGTGCAATCCATCACGGCTTGTCATCAGCGTCGGCTCGACGCGCTGTCCCTCATCCGGCAAATAGCGCGTGGGGAAACCGATGAATAAATGCGGCGCACGCTCGTAACGCTGCACGGCGTTCGTGTAAAGATGCTGCACGGGAATCCCCTCCTGATATTTGAGTAACTTCGGCTTGGTCCAGTGAATATAATCACTCGATGTTCCGGTCATGATCGCTCGCACACCGTCGATGAATATGCGGTGATACTCGCGATATTCCTTATTATGCGCGTCCCAAAAGGCGAGGTTCTGCGAATCAAACGCGCCCTCGGTGATCACCGGTTCGTTGCGTGTCAACTTCCAGCGAATGCCGTCTGGCGACTCATAAATATACAGGCCAGTTTTGCCGAGCGGGTGGCCTCGGGAGATGCCTTTGTAGCGCGACTCGGGCGGACAGTTCGGATTGCCATCCTTGAACGCCACAAAGCAGTGTGTGCCAAGCCCATCGAGAACAATGTTGTTTTCTTTCGAGCCATTAAACTCGAACAGGCCAAGTTTCGGTTTCACCCAGTGGATGCCGTCGCGGCTCTCGGCGTAGCAAGTCACTTCGCGATGTGTTTCCTTTTTCGCCCCGGTGTCCCAATGGGAGGCCCGGTAATACATGCGGAACAAATCGCCATCGCGAAAAATCGAGTAGTACGCGCTGGTGTTGCCCTCCCACGATGCGTCGGTAACAATCACAACTTCCTTCGGTTCCGGCTTGTGCAGAAATTGTTTCGCGCCGCCGCTCATCGATTTGATGAGGTGCCCATCGACGAACAACTCGCGCTGGGTGCCGTGCTTGCCAAGCGTCAGCGGTTCAGCGGCAGACGCAAGTTGCGCCGCAAACAGCAACACGATGACATGAATAATGTTTCGGTTTTTTTTCATAGTGTTGAATGGACTCATAGTTAAATTAAGTTCCGCAAAAAATTCGCTGTGCCGCTGGCTGACTCCTCCGGCGTTTCACCCGGTTGCGCGGATTGATGCACCGTCACCGTCCCGTCGTAACCGACCGCCTTCAGCCCGGCGAAAACACGATCAAAATCAACCCCTCCGGGCGAGTGCACCGAGATCAGGTCGAACGACACATCGCCACCACACCACGTCGGCAACGTCAACGCACCGTCCGGCTTGAGCAACTGGTTTTGCAGATAGACGTTAAAGATCCACTTGGCCAAGCGCTCGATCGTCGCTTGGCCGTAGTCCTGCCCGCAAATCTCAAGGTTCGCCGGCTCGTAAACCAAGCCGAAGTTCGGCCGGTCAATCGCCGACAACGTCCGCTCGATGCCATCAACCGTCTCGAACAAACTCAGCGTGTGGCATTGGTGCACGAGTTGGATGCCGCGCTCGGCCGCCTCGTCGGCGGCGCTCCGGGCGTGGGCGATGTCCGACTCCTGCTTGAGCGCGACACGAATTCGAGGCGCACCCAGGCCCTTGGCCAGATCGAGGTACGGCGTGATGTTTAGCAACGCGCTTGGCCCGTTGTCGTTGTTGTAAACCGTGTCGAAGTCGCCGGTGACCATGCTCACACCCAAGCCGGTTTCGGCGAGACAGTCGGCCGCCGTGTTGGCTACTTCCGGCGGCGAATGCACCCCCACCTGCGACGCACGCATGCAGAGCGCCCCGTAGCCGCAACGCTTGGCCAAGCGGGCCAAGTCGCCGAGCGGCATCGACGCCTCTTCCTTGGAATGAAATTCTTCCGCGATGCGGACAGAGAGTGAAAGTTGCATGATGGTAACGCGCTTGGCCAAGCTGTCCCCACGGGCAGCCCGAGGCAAGCTCTCTTTGTGGAAAGCTATAATCTTGAACGGTTTTTATAGTTGCCGCGTGAAATGTCAAATGGCACATTCACCGGCGGTATGAGTACATTGCAAAACAACATTCCAATCACGCAGGGGCTGTTCGGCACGACGGAACTCGACGAGGCTCGTTCCGCCGCCATCAAAAAAACCTACGCCCTCCTTTCGTTGAGCGTGGTCGCCGCCATAGCCGGTGGTTTTATCGGGGCAAGGACACCCGCCTTGGTTCAGTTCTTCGCCACCATCCCGGGCTGGATCGTCGCCATGATCGCCCTCAACGCCATCCCGCGCGTAGCCATGGCCTCCCGGCATAATCCGGCGATGGGCACGCTCGCATTGATCGGCGACGGCTTGATCTCCGGCTTGGTACTCGCGCCGGTGCTCTACATGGCCAGCGTAGTCGCGCCGGATATCGTCCCGGCTGCATTGATCCTGACCGCCATCGTGTTTACCGGGGTCACGTTCTCCGTGATGCTCACCAAGGCGCAGTTCTCGGCACCACGCGGACTGATGACCGGGATGTTCTTCGCCATCATCGGCGTGGTTATCCTGAACATGTTTTTGAACATCGGTTTTCTCGGCGTGGTCATCTCCGGGGCAATTGGAATCTTCGGCGTGTTCATCCTCGTGAACGCCACCAGCCAAGTCTTGAACAACCCGGAATTCGACGAACCGACGATGGGCGCCCTAATGCTCTTCGCCGGTCTGTTCAACGTCTTCGTCGCCATCATCCACATCCTGCTCATTTTCACGGGCCGGGACGACTGAGGGAAGAGTTTCGAGTGAGTTCAAACTGAGCACTCCCACCGGAAAACTCCCACCCCGCTTCGCTCTGCCAGCGCACTCCAAAAAATCAGAGTAGCTTGAGGACGATGTTTTTAAACCAGACCGGATGGCCGTGGTATTGTAGGCCGATGCTCCCGGTGCGCGGTAAATCCTTCAGCGCAGTGCGGAACTTGTTGCGGGAGCCGTCCGGATTTTTGCGCGCGATGTCCCATTGGTCCAGGTCGGCATCGATGATCGACTTGCCGTTGAGGACGACTTTCACCGAGGCACCGTTGACAGTGAGTTTCATGTGGTTCCACTCGCCGACCGGCTTGGCCGCATTTGAACTTGGGCCAAGCGCATCGTAAAGCGCGCCGCAGTCGTGTTTGCCCACCTTGGCTTTGCCGTGTGAATCAAGCACCTGAATTTCGAAGCCGCCCTGCACGGCGTTTTTCGGGTCGGTGCGGAAAAACACGCCACTGTTGCAGCGCTTCGACATCTTGAAATCCAGTTCCAACTCGAAGTTATCGTACTGCCCCTTGGCCCAAATGTAGCCACCCGGCTTGGCGCTTGGCCCGAGCACCCCGTCTTTGGCCTCCCAACCGCCCGGTTTTTGCTGCGTCCAGTTTTGCAGGTCGTTGCCGTTGAACAGCTTGATGGCTTTTTTTTCGTCGACTGCCTGTCCGGTGATGCAAACCAAGCCGGCGACCAATGCCAGCGACCAAGTGATGATTCGAGTTTTCATGTTTAGAAAGTGCGGGGCGCATTGAACCTTGGCCGCCCACAAAAAGCAACCCGCTTGGCCAAGCGCGGTTACCTTGCTGAGATTTCGAGCATGCGCTCGATCGGTTGGCGGGCGCGCTCGATGATTGCCGCGTCGAGCGTCACTTCCGGTGTGCGGTTGGCCATGCAGTCGTGCAGTTTTTCGAGCGTGTTCATCTTCATGAAGCGGCACTCGTTGCAGGCACACTTCTCGGTCGGCGCAGGGATGAACTGTTTCTCGGGACACTCTTTCTGCAGGCGATGCAGCATGCCAACCTCGGTGGCGATGATCACCGCCTTGGCCCGGGAATCGCGGCAGAATTGAACCATCTTTTCCGTCGAGCAAACTTCGTCGGCGAGCATGCGCACTGCCTTGGTGCACTCAGGGTGCGCGACCAGCGGCGCATCGGGATGTTCACGGCGGATGCGAGTGATGCTCTCGTGCGTCCACTCAACGTGCACGTAACAGTTCCCCTGCCACAATGTCATCGGGCGGCCGGTTTGCTCAATCACCCACGAGCCGAGATTTTCGTCCGGCACGAACAACAGGTCGCGATCCTCCGGCGCGGCCTCGACGATTTTTTTTGCGTTACCGCTTGTGCAGATCACGTCGCTGAGGGCCTTGACCTCGGCGCTGCAATTGACATAGGCGATGGTGTAAAAGTTCGGGTTCGTCGCTTGCAGTGCCCGCAGCTTTTCCGGCGGACAACTCTCCTCGAGCGAGCAGCCGGCGTCGCGGTCCGGCAGCAGCACGGTTTTTTTCGGCGACAAAATCTTCGCCGTCTCGGCCATGAAATGAACGCCGCAAAACACGATGACGTCCGCATCGGTCTCGGCCGCCTGCCGCGAGAGGCCGAGTGAGTCGCCGACGTAATCCGCCAAATCCTGAATCT
>CAUZVJ010000139.1:0-6585 GCA_963583225.1 Verrucomicrobiia bacterium | reverse complement strand
CTTTCTTTGCTTCCTTCTTTTCTTCGGGCTTTGGCGCTTCCTTTTTCTCTTCCGGTTTTTTTACTTCCTTCTTCTCCTCTTTCTTGGCTTCCTTTTTCTCTTCCTTTTTTTCCTCTTTCTTTGGCTCGACCTTGGCGAGCTTGAAGCCGAGGTTGACGTCCACGTTGGGCAGCGACTTCTTCAAGTCGGCCGCGCCCTGCTCGGTCACGCCGCTTTGCCATGCGTAAACCTTGCGCAGGAACTTCATGTTCTTGAGGCTGGCCAGCCCGGCGTCGGTCACCTTGGTGTTGTAGAGGTTGAGCGACATCAGGTTGGGGAGTCCCTCGATCTGTTTCAGCGCCGCGTCGTCAAGCGATGTGTTGGCCAGGCTGAGCTTGGTCAGGTTGTTGGCGTTGCTGATGTGCTTGAGACCCGCGGCGGTGATTTGCGTGTTGGCCAGGTCCAGTTCGCTCAGGTTTTGAATGTCGGCCAGCGGCGCGAGGTGCTCGTCGCGGACATTCTTGCCGACGAGGCGGAAGTTGGCGTAGATCAGCTTGGTGTTTTGTGCCAGCGCCATCACCAGCGGAGCGCTGTACTTTTCCCCGATACCCTCTCCGGAACTCAGCTTGGCGATGGCAGCCTTCTCGGCGTCGGAAACGGGGGCCTCCTTGATTTCCGGCTCCGGCAGTTTGTTGGCGGCGGCCTTGGCGGCGGCGCGTTCCTTGGTGCTGACCAACACCAGCCCGTCCGGCCAATGGGCGCCCTCATCGATCCACTTTTTGATGACCTCGATCTGCTCCTTGGTCAGGGGCTCCCCCTTGTTCGGCATGATGTCCTCGTGGTCGGCGGGCAGGGAAATCAGCTTGACCAGTTCACTCTCGCCGGACTTGCCCGGCTGGATGACCTCGGCCAAGGCCGTCTCCTTTTTATCGAGGCGAAGATCGCCCTTCTGTTTCTTGGGGCCGTGACAGTCAATGCAGCGCGCCTCTAAAACGCTCTGGATCGACTTGGCAAAGTCCACCTTGTCCTGCGGTATGACCACCACAGCAGGATCGGGTTTGGAAGCGGAGGCGGTTTTGACCGCATCAAGCTCAGCCAATTTTGCCTCCAGTTTAGCCAGTTTGTCCTTCAGTTCGTCAACCGTTGACTGAAGATCCGGGGCGATGTTCTCCGCCCAGCCATTCAGGCCAAGGGCGGCCACGGAAAGAATTATTGCGATTGTTTTTCTCATTTTCACTCGTGTCCGGACGCGAAGTATCCCCGGGTTATTCATCGTTGGCAACCGGAAAATTGCTCTTGGCCAAGCGTTCAATAGACCCGGCGAAGATGGGATGGCAGGATGTTCAGCTCGGCCCGGTACTTGGCGACGGTGCGGCGGGCGATCTTGATGCCCTTGTCTTCTGTGAAGAGCTTGACCAGGTCCTCGTCGGACAGCGGCTTGGTGGCGTCCTCCTTCTTGACAATTTCGCCGAGCATCTCCTTGACGCTGGTGTTGGCCAGGCTGGAGCCGTCCCTCGAGGCCAATCCCGATGTGAAGAAGTATTTCATCTCCAGTACGCCGTGGGGTGTCTCGACGTATTTTCCGGAGACCGCCCGGCTGACGGTGGTCTCGTGCACGCCCACGGCATCGGCCACCTGCGACATGGTCATGGGGCGCAGGTGCGACGCCCCGTTCTCCATGAACTCCCCCTGCCGCTTCAGGATTTCCTCGGCGATGTTCAGGATGGTGGACTGCCGCTGGTGAATGCTCTTAAGCAGGAACTTGCCGGAACGAATCTTGTCCCGGATATAGTCACGCACATCGCCTGAGGTGGTGGCCTGCGCCATGAGGTCCTTGTAGGCGTTGCTGATGCGCAGACGGGGAATGTACTCGTTGTTCGAGGTGGCCTTCCACTCGCCGTCATCGCCGCGCGAAATGAAGATCTCCGGCACAACAAACTGCTCGGTCTCGGGCATGTACTCGCGGCCGGGCCTGGGCTCAAGATTCCCGATGCGCTCCACGGAATTCTGAACGGCATCGACCGTTTCCCCGACTTTCTTGGAAATCTCGCGGATGCGCCGGCGGCCCAGTTCGTCCATGCAATCCCGGACGATACGATACTCCAGTGAGTCGGCGCGCTCCGCCCGCTCAAGCTGGAGCATCAGGCTTTCACGCAAGTCACGGGCGCCCACTCCGGGCGGATGAAAGGCCTGAACGATTTCAAGCGCAGCCTGAATCTCGCTGCCCGACCGGCCACTGGAAAACACCAGTTCATCCACGCTCGATTGCAGGAAACCGCTGTCATCGATGTTGCCAATGATCAACTCGGCGACCGCGAATTGTTGTTCCCCCAAATCTGACAAGCGAGCCTGCTCCAGCAGAAAATCCTGCAGCGACTGGCTGGTGGTCACCGAGTCGAGCATGAACTGTCGTTTTTCATCCTCCTGCTTCGAGTTGCGCGACGGGATGTTGGTGCTGGAAAAGTGGTCGCGCCACTCCTGGTCCAACTCGATCAACTGGTTGACTTCCTTCTGTAAATCGTCCACCGGCTCCTCGGCGCTGCTCTCGTCGGTGGAATCGTACTGCGTGTCGCTCGGCGGCTCAGCGAGATCGACCTTGGCCTCTTCGCCCTCGTCGGTTTCCCCCCTTTCGCGCGCCTCGGCATCAAGGGCGGCCTGCTCCTCGAGCACGGGATTGAGTTGCAACTCCTGATCCACCATGGCCCTGAGTTCCAGCATGGGAGCCTGCAGCAGGTTGAGGGATTGCTGAAGCTGCGGCGCCAACACTTGGTTGAGCGACATCTTCTGCGACATCTGGAATCCCTGCTGCGCCACGCGGCAACAGTATGAACTTGGCCAAGCTCATACAAGATGAATCAGGCATAATATTTGCTTCATAAAAGCCATGCCAACAGCCCTTTGCCACCCGATTTGTGAACAACTTTTTTCTGCGCTCCATTGCCCCACCGTCCCCGCGCCCCTAAACTCGCCCGGTGCCGACGCGGTTCACAGTCTTGGGGAGCGGTTCCGGGGGAAATGCCTCCTATCTTGAAACAGAGCAGACGCGGCTGCTGATCGACGCCGGTCTCAGCGGTCGCCAGATCCGCCTGCGACTGGCCCAGCTGGGGCGCTCGCCAGAGACGCTCGACGGCATCCTGCTCACCCACGAGCACACCGACCACACGCAGGGACTCAAGGCGATCTGCGCCAAGCTCGAGATTCCCGTTTACTGCAACCGACTCACCGCCGACGAGATGCGTTTCAAGATGGAGACCCGGCTCGACATCCGCCAGTTCATCACCGGTGAGCCGTTCGAGGTCGGCGATGTTGTGGTCGAGAACTTCCCGGTGCCGCACGACGCGCAGGATCCGGTTGGCTTTCATGTGAAAACCGCGGACGGCGGCATCGGCGTGCTGACCGACCTTGGCCAAGCCACCCGGCTGGTGCTCGAGCGCGTTCGCGGAGCCAGTGCCCTGTTCATCGAGGCCAACTACGACCTCAACCTGCTGCAGGAAGACACCCGCCGCCCCTGGGCCATCAAGCAGCGCATCATGAGTCGGCACGGCCACTTGGCCAACTCAGCCACCGCCGAGGCGGTGTTAAACTTGGCCAACGGCACGCTGCGCCACGTCACGCTCGGCCACCTGAGCCGCGACTGCAACACGCCGCAGATCGCGAGGGAAGCCATCGCGGCCAAGCTTGGCCAAGCCGGCATCGACAACCTGCAAATCGAAGTCTCCACCCAGGCGGAACCAACCGAGACCATCACGCTTTGACCAAGCGCTTGGCCAAGCGGGGGCTCACCTCTTTTTCTTCGGCCAACGGCGCAGGCCGTTTTGCAGCCAAAGCCGCCACACCATCCAGACCGCCTCGCGGACGATTTTGCCGCTCATCTTCGAGGTGCCGATGAAGCGGTCGGTGAAAATGATCGGCACCTCGGCGACCGTGTGGCCGGTACGCCAGAGAATGTGCGTCAACTCGACCTGGAAACTGTAGCCGTTGGCGCGGACTCGGTCGAGGTCGATCGACTGCAGCGCGCGCCGCCGGAAACACTTGAAGCCGCCGGTCGGGTCGCTGAACGGCATACCGGTGATGACCTTCACGTACTTGGCCGCTGCGAGGCTGAGCAGCATGCGGCTGATCGGCCAGTTGATCACCCGGATACCCTCGCGGTAACGCGAGCCCAGCACAAGGTCGGCATCCTCCGCGTCCGACGTCTCGATGAATCGCGGAATCTCGTCCGGGTCGTGGGAGAAGTCGCAGTCCATCTCGAAAATAAACTCGTAGTCACGCTCGAGTGCCCACGCGAAGCCAGCGCAATAGGCGCGGCCCAGCCCGTCCTTCTCCTGCCGATGCAGCACATGCAGACGCTCGTTCGCCTTGGCCAAGCCGTCCGCGATGCCGCCGGTGCCGTCGGGCGAATTATCGTCCACCACCAACACATCCAGCGACGGCTCCATCGCCAGCAACCGTTCCGCCATCGGGCGCAAGTTATCCGCCTCGTTGTACGTCGGGAGAATGATGAGCGTGTTCGACATGTTAGTTTGACTTGCCGTCAACCAAGCGGCGGATGGCCAGCGGGTTGGCCTCCTGCAACTCCGGCGGCAACAGTGCATCGGGGAAACCTTGATAACAAACCGAGCGGGTGAAACGGTGAATGGCGTTGGTCCCGACCGAGGTCGAGCGTCCGTCCGACGTCGCCGGGAACGGCCCGCCGTGCACCATCGCGTGGCAGACTTCCACGCCGGTCGGGAAACCGTTGATGAGCACGCGGCCCACCTTCGTCTCGAGCACGGCGAGCAGTTCGCGGTTGGCCTCGAGGTCGGCCTCGGTGCCGTGAACGGTCGCCGTCAACTGGCCCTCGAGCGACTTGGCCACGGCGAGCATTTTGTCGGTGCCATCGTGCGTCACCACAAGCGTCGATGGCCCGAACAACTCCGCGCCGAGCGACTTGTCGCTGAGGAACGCCTCGGCGCTCGTCCGGAAAAGCGCCGCGCCGGCCTGGCATTGTCCGTCGCCCGCTTGGCCAAGCGCGACCGTCTCGACGGCGTCGTTGCCGCCAAGCGCACCCGCGCCCGAGCCGTACGCAGCGCTGATGCCGGGGTTGAGCATCGTCGCGCCGGGAGTGCCGCCGACCAACTCGGCGAGCTTGGCCACGAACGGCTCGAGGTCGGTCGTGCCGTCGAGAATCGTCAGGCCGGGATTCGTGCAAAACTGCCCCGCGCCAAGCGTCAGCGAACCGTGCAACCCGGTCGCGAGTTGCTCCGAGCGCTCGGCCATCGCCCCCGGCAAAATGAACACCGGGTTGATGCTGCTCATCTCGGCGTAAAACGGAATCGGCTCCGGCCGGTCGGCGGCGAGCTTCATCAGCGCCTGACCACCCGCGCGCGAACCGGTGAAGCCAGCCGCCTTGATCGCCGGATGCCGAACCAGCGCCGAGCCGGTTTCGCGGCCCGGCCCGTACACGAGCGAGAAAGTTCCCTCCGGCAAACCGCAGTCGCGCACCGCCGCCGACACCGCCTGGCCAACAAGCTCCGCCGTGCCGGGGTGCGAGTGGTGCGCCTTGACGACGACCGGGCAGCCGGCCGCGAACGCCGACGCCGTGTCGCCGCCCGCCACCGAAAACGCCAGCGGGAAATTGCTGGCGCAAAAAACCGCCACCGAGCCAAGCGGCCGCTCCATCGAGCGGACATCCGGCTTGGGCACCGGCGCGCGCTCGGGATCGGCGTGGTCGATGCGGGCGTCCACCCACGAGCCTTCCTCCGCCACTATGGCGAACAACCGCAACTGACCGCAGGTGCGGCCGGTCTCCATGCGGATGCGCCCCTCCGGCAGGCCGGTTTCCTGCGGCGCGCGCTTGGCCAAGTCGTCGCCGATTGCCTCGATGTTGTCGGCGATCTTGCGCAGGAATGCCGCCCGGGCCGCGCTGCTGGTTTTGCCGAAAACCTCGAACGCATCGGCCGCCAACTCGGCGGCACGGCTCAACTCGGCCTCGCTCACCGCCGCGTAGCCGGGCTGGAGCGACTCACCAGTCGCCGGGTTGATGCCGAAGATGGAGGGGTCTCCCCCGCCGCCCGCTCGAAACCCGATGATCGACCTGCCTGTCAAATCCGCCATGCGCAGCAGGCTACCCAATGCGCTTGGCCGAGAGAAGGGCGCTCTGCCAAAAACTTGGCCAAGCGCCAAGAATCTTTCCTGTTGCGTTGGTCATTGACTATGGATAGAATGACTACTCGCAATTAAGCGCACACCAGAGACCGGGGCAATGCCCTGCCTCCCAAACAAACGAAAGCACGACGAATGAAAAAAAATGCAACGCATACCTCAAGTCAAGCCCGACGCTCAACATGGTTGCAGCATGTTGGACTCATGGCGGCAGTGGGACTGGCCTGCTCGGCCGGTGCCCAGGAAATCCTGTTTCAGGAAACCTTTGAAGACGACGGCTCTGAGAGCCGCTACACGGTCGAGGGGTGGGGGGTCTATGAACTGGTTGACATCCAAAGTGACCTTTCGATCAACCAGGACATGGCGGGGCCGATCTATTGGGCCCGAAATACGGAGGTGTCCTTTGTTGGCGTGCCGGCACCGGTACCGGCGAAGCGGGCCATCATGTCCTGGAGCAATACC
>CAUZVJ010000138.1:0-6597 GCA_963583225.1 Verrucomicrobiia bacterium | reverse complement strand
GGTGAACGCCAACGATGTACTGCCGACCAATGCCGACGGTACGTTGCCGATGCAGCCGAATGCCGACCTGTTTTACCTGAGCGGCATCGAGCAGGAGGAGAGTGTGCTGCTGCTGTTCCCGGATGCGGTGGATGAGAAGCATCGCGAGATTTTGTTTGTGCGGCAGCCGAATGAGCACCTGCAAATTTGGGAGGGCTACAAGCACAGCAAGGAGGATGCGCGGAAGATTTCGGGGATTAAAAACGTGCAGTGGTTGTCGGAGTTTCCGGGGATGTTCCGCGTGCTGATGTGCGAGGCGAAGAGTGCATATCTCAACACCAACGAGCACAAGCGGGCCACGGTGAAGGTGGCGACGCGCGATGACCGGTTCATCCGCGATTGCCAACGCGATTTCCCACTGCACGATTACTGCCGGCTCGCGCCGTTGCTGCACCAATTGCGCGTTGTGAAGACGAATCTCGAGTTGGAACTACTCAAGGAGGCGGTGGACATCACGGCAAAAGGCTTCCGGCGCGTGCTGCGGTTTGTGAAGCCGGGCGTGACGGAGTACGAGGTGGAGGCCGAGTGGGCGCGAGAATTCATCCGGCGTCGCGCCAAATTTGCCTACACACCCATCGTCGCCGCTGGAAAAAACAACTGCGTGCTGCACTACCTGCAAAACGATCAGGTCTGCCGAAAGGGCCAACTGCTGCTGCTGGACGTGGGCTCAAGCTACGCCAACTACAACGCCGACATGACCCGCACCATCCCCGTAAGCGGCAAGTTCAGCCGGCGACAAAAGCAGGTTTACAACGCTGTGCTGCACGTGCTGCGCGCGAGCATCGACGGGGCCACCATCGGCAAGCTGCACCGCGACTGGACCAAGGAAGCCCAGGCGCAAATGAACGAGGAACTTCTCAAGCTTGGCCTGCTCAAGCCCAGCCAAGTGAAGAGGCAGGATCCGGACAACCCCGCCTGCCGAAAATATTTCATGCACGGCCTCGGCCACCCGCTGGGGCTCGACGTCCACGATGTCGGCAATGCCAACATCCCCTTCGCCCCCGGCACCGTGCTTACCGTGGAGCCGGGCATCTACCTCCCGGACGAAGGTTTTGGCATCCGCCTTGAGGATGACATCGTTGTGACTGACGATGGCCCGATCAATCTGATGGCCAAAATCCCGATTGAGGCAGATGAGATTGAATCCATCATGAACCGCTGAACTATTCGCCATGATCATGCTGAAGCCGGAATTGTCTGGGTACAAACTCCCCAAGTTTACGCCGGGCGATTTGGTCCGCCATGTGCGTTATCACTACCGCGGCGTGGTGGTGGCGCATGACCCCAGGTGCATGGCCGGTGAGGCTTGGTATCAATCCAACCAGACCCAGCCCGAAAAGGATCAACCCTGGTACCACGTGCTGGTTCATGATTCCGGGTCGGTCACCTATCCCGCCGAGAGCAGCCTTGAGCCCGATGAGAGCGGCGAGCCGCTTATCCATCCATTGCTTGATCAGTTTTTCAGCGGGTTTGCCAACGGACGGCACCAGCGCAACACCGTGTCCTGGCCTCAAGCATATTCCTGATCACTTATGCACAAACTCACTGTTCCCCTCAGCTTGTTCTGCACGCTGTTGATTCAAACCCAGGCCGCCGACAACCTGGCCAATGATCAACTGGTGGCTTGGTGCATTGTGCCGTTCGATGCGAAACAGCGCGGGCCGGCTGCGCGGGTGAAGATGCTAAAACGCCTTGGTCTCAAACGTGTGGCTTACGATTGGCGCGCTCAGCATGTGAAGGAGTTTGAGGAAGAATTTCTTCTCTACAAAAAACACGGCCTCGAACTCTTCGCTTTTTGGAGTGGGCATAAAGAAGCATTTCGTCTGTTTGAAAAATTAAAACTTCACCCACAAATCTGGCACACATCGCCCAGCCCAAGGGCGGATTCACAGAAAGCGCGTGTGGCAACTGCGGCAAAGGCGATGTTGCCGTTGGTGGAGCAAACAAGGCAGCTTGGCTGCAAGCTTGGCCTTTACAACCATGGTGGATGGGGCGGCAAACCGGCCAACCTGGTGGCAGTGTGCAAATATTTGCGCCAGCATCATGACACAAAACACGTTGGCATCGTATACAACTTCCACCACGGGCATGGGGATATAGCAAATTTTGAAGAGTCGCTAAAACTCATGCAGCCGTACCTTCTCTGCCTCAATCTCAACGGGATGAACAACAACGCTCACCCTAAAATCCTCCCGCTTGGCCAAGGGCAGCATGAATCAGCGATGCTCAATACCGTTCGCCAATCTGGCTACGGGGGACCAATCGGCATCCTCGATCATCGCAACGATACGGACACCGAGGCAGCGCTGCGCGAAAACCTCACGGGCTTAAAAAGAATTCTTGAACAACTCGATGCCAGGGAAGCACTCGGGACATGTTCGAAATAAATCGCACTCAAAGCAAAAAACAGGGCGGCGTGAACGCCGCCCTGCACAATGAATGGAGTGTCTTCCGGTATCAGTAGCCTTATCCAAGCAGCCGCAATGCGGACTGGGGAAGAATGTTGGCCTGAGCCAGCATGGCCGTGCCGGCTTGAACCAGGATGTTGTAACGAGCGAAGTTGGTGCTCTCCTTGGCAACATCCACATCCTTGATCCGGCTGCTGGCGGCCGCAATGTTTTCACCTGATATGGACAGCTGCTGTTCTGTCAAGTTCAACCTCTGTATGTTTGCGCCCGCCCTGGCACGCATGTTCGACAGGTTCTGAATGGCTGTCGTGATATTGCTCAATGCGCTTGCCGCACTGGTTGTGGTCGTGATCGCCGAGCTGCTTGTGTTGTAGATGTTTGCCAAGCCAGTCGTCACAGTGGTCGATGTCATGTCCACCTCGTTCATGGCGAACTTAGTGTGTTCACTGTCAATGGTTACACTATTGCCAGTGGACGTGAACAAAGTCACATCGTTGAATTTCTTGATCCCGATGTCGCTGATGTAGCTCTGCAACTGGGTGAATTCAACGCTGTAGTTTGATCGGTCCGTGTTTGTCTTCGTTACATCCTGGGACAGGACTGTCAGTTCACTCATGCGTTCGAGTGCTGTCTGAACTTTTTGCAGGAAACCGTCCTGTGTCTGGGAAAATGAAATGGCATTCCCCACATTGGTACTGGCGGCGCCTGTTCGTTTCAATTGAGCATCCAGCTTGAGCACCTGGGCCAACCCAGCTGGATCGTCTGATGCGTTTACGATTTTGCTTCCCGAAGAAAGGCGAGCCAGTGACTCACCCAGTTTTCGTGACGATTCAGATAATAGGCGTGAAGCCCTTAGAGCTGTAATATTGGTGTTGATTATCATGGGACATCTCCATTTGTCGTTTTATTAGCGTCCTTGCGTGGAAGATCTTTTTCATCGGCGTCTTCCGTTCTCCACTGCGGCATTAGGCTATGCCAAATATCAAGGATTAAATCGACACGCCCACGAAATACTTTAGCTAAAAGTACAAAATAATTAGTTACACTTAACTCACTGAGAACAAATGAGTTAGTTTAATTGGACCCAGAAAGACCGTCGATTTTTTTGCTAATTTCCCGGATTAGAGCAGACCAATCTCCCGGTTTTTGCTGGCGGTACAGGGCAGCGTTTGGATACCAGGGGGAGTCGTCCCGCCCGAGCAACCAGCGCCAATCGGGCGCGTACGGAAGCAGCACCCAGACCGCTTGGCCAAGCGCACCGGTCAAGTGGGCAACCGATGAATCAATAGAAATCACCAGGTCCAGTGTGGCGACAAGCCGGGCCGTGTCGAGAAAGTCAACCGGATTGCCCAACGACTGTTTCATGTTTGAGTCGGCCGGCACCACCTCGGCTCCGGAGCCGACCTGCAAACTGATAAAGTCAATCCGCGGCATCTCAAGCAACGGCCTGAGCAGTTCGAAATCCAGCGACCGATTGCGGTCGTTGTCATGGTTTGGGTTGCCGGCCCAGCATAAGCCAACTTTCAAGCGGTGGCCGGCGGCAGGTCTGCTGTCGCGCTCGGCGTGAAGGTATGGCGCGGCATTGGGTATCGACGAGGGATCGGAGCAAAACACACCGCCCAGGTCCAGCAGCGAAACCTGATAGTCCGCCTGCGGCATCGAACCGCCTCTTGGCATCACTTCGTTCACCCCATTAACTGTCTCAAACAAGCGCACCAGCTCGGGCTGGGTTTCAAGCACCACCTCCGCACCCATCTCCGCAACCCATGGCACGAAGCGGACGAATTGGATCGCATCCCCAAAGCCCTGTTCATCCCAAACCAGAATCCGCTTGCCGGTCAGCGGCTGGCCGGTCCATTCCGGGATCGATTGATGGCGCTTCGTATACTGCAGCGACCCGGTGCCCCAGCGCCAGCGATTCTCGACCCAGCCCTCCCGATACTCGCCGTTGAGCAACAACGCATGGGCCAGGTCGCGATGTGCCTCAGCAAACTCGGGATGCTCGCCAACCGCTTCGCGGAGCAACTGGATCGCCTCCGGCACTTGGCCAAGCTCGCGCGTTGTGTTGGCCAAGCTCACTTTTAACTCCCCATCCGCCGGGGCGACCTCAACACCGCGCCGGAACGCTTCCGCCGCCTGGCCAAGTGCGTGCCGTCCCCGCAACGCGTTGCCCTTGGCCAGCCAGGCGGATGGCAAGCCGGCGTCCAGTTGAATGGCCTTTTCGGCGGCTTCCTGGGCTGCGGAAAACCGGCCAAGCAGTTTCAAGGCATAGGACAGGTTGATCCATGCCTCCGTGAAATCCGGCAGGACTTCGGTGGCCGCTCGGTACGCCACGATGGCAGCCTCAATCGAACCGACCTGCTGCTGGGCCAAGCCTCGGTTGTAATTCACCACTGGATTTTCAGGGACGACGTCCAGCGCCTCGTCAAACAACCGCATCGCCTCGTCAATCTCCCCGGCCTTGGCCCGTTCAATCCCCTGTTGCAGCAGTGCGTTGGCTCTGTCTTGCTCCGACACGGGCCATTTGTCCCATTGGCGGCCCCTTTGCCGCAACGGTTTTTTGGCATAAACGAAACTTACCTTCGGCGCCAATCTGGGCTACGCTGCCTGTGCATGATTCGGAACATCATCTTCGATTGGTCGGGCACGCTGGTAAATGATCTGCCAGGGGTCTGGAAGGCCACCAACCACGTCCTTGAGCAGGCCGGCGTCCCGACGCTCAGCCTGGATGAATTCCGCGATGAGTTTCAGTTGCCGTTCACCGGTTTCTACGAACGCTTCACCCCTGATGTCCCGCTCGAGAAACTCGAAGGCTGGTTCCACAGCAGCTTCCGGAAGATGTGCGGCGAGGTGACTGCCCTGCCCCATGCCAATCACTTTCTTGATTTCTGCAAAGCCGAAAAATTTCGTTGCTTCATCCTCAGCACTGTCAACCCCGACTACTTCACCGTGCAGGCCGCCAACGCCGGGATGGATGGCTGCTTCGAAAAACTCTATCTCGGCGTCTGGGACAAGCGTGAAAAAATCCACGAAATCATCTGCAAAAATAACCTACTTAAGGATGAGACGCTTTACATCGGCGACATGCAGCACGACGTGGAGACGGCGCACCACGGCGGCATCCACTCCTGCGCGGTGCTCACCGGCTACAACACACTGGAACAACTCCGCCGAAGCAGGCCCACTCTCATCACCTCAAATCTTGATGAGTTGAAAACCGTGTTGCAGGGAAACGACCTGTCCCTGCCAACCGGCCTTGGCCAAGCGGCGAACAGCCAAAGACCCACTCCCACCGTCGGCGCGCTGATTTACAATGCGCTTGGCCAAGTGCTGATGGTTCGCACCGACAAATGGTCCGGTAAGTGGGGCATCCCGGGCGGCAAAATCGAATACGGTGAATCATCCGAGAACGCCCTCCGTCGCGAGATCGCCGAGGAAACCGGCCTCGCAATCAGTGACATCGAGTTCGTTCTCGCGCAGGACTGCATCGACTCGGAGGAGTTTTACCGGCCCGAACATTTCATCCTGCTCAATTACACCTGCCGCGTCACCGGCGAAACCGACGTGACGCTCAACGAGGAGGCGCAGGCGTTTCGCTGGGTGAGCGAGACCGAGGCGCTGCAACTCAACCTGAACCGGCCCACCCGCATCCTGCTCGACGCCGTCATGGCCCGGGCGGCAATTCCCGCCGATGCCTGACCGAATCACCATTAAGGATCTGGAGGTTCAGTTTCATGTCGGCGTGCCGGACGAGGAACGGGCGGAGTCGCAAAAACTGCTCCTGACCATCGAGATGACTCACGACCTCGGCCCCAGCGGAGCGACCGATAACTTGGCTGAAACCATTGATTATTATGCCGTTTGCCAAGCAGTCAAGGCACTTGGCCAAGAGCGCCGGTGGAAACTCATCGAGTCGCTGGCAGACGATATTTGTGAACAGGTGCTCGACCAGTTCAAGCCAAGCGCAGTGAGAGTTGTGGTCAAGAAATTCATCCTGCCCGACGCCCGCTGGGTCAGCGTCGAGGTGACGCGTCCCGTAAATTGATCACCCACCGTGTTTTTTTCATCTCTCCAGCGCCTCTGCAAATTAAAGACAATCGAGGATTGCTTTCCAACGCTTAGATCGTGGATAATCGTCGCTCGTCGCTCT
>CAUZVJ010000137.1:0-6636 GCA_963583225.1 Verrucomicrobiia bacterium | reverse complement strand
AACGCCAGGTGTTTTGCCTGGACGGCGACGGGGCCATGCTGATGCACATGGGCGGAGCTGCGATTGTAGGCGCAGCCGGCTTGGCGAACTTTAAACATGTCATCTTGAACAACGGGGTGCACGATTCTGTAGGAGGCATGGCCACAGCGGGTCTGCAGGTCTCATTCACGGAAATCGTCAAGGCGTGCGGTTACACTGAAGCGTGGCGCGTCGAGCGGCGCGAAGACCTAGCCGAGAGAGTAGGCCAGCTTCGCTCCCAGCGAGGGCCAGCTATGCTTGAAGTCATGGTCCAAAGGGGCGCACGGGCCGATCTGGGTCGACCGAAAACCTCTCCGATCGAAAACAAGACAGCCTTCACAGATTTCTTGTCCCGCTGACCCCAAAAGAGCACACCGGTCGACCCAACATTGTCACCAGCGACTTGCTCAAGGTGACCGCGGGGGGTCTTGAGGGCGAGTTGATAGGCCGGCAGTCCACCGCCGAGTTAACTCGGCGATATCAGCTTTTTTCCAGAGATGAGATTCGCTACCGCCTTCCCAATGGCGAGAATCTGCACGACGTTTCTACCCGTGTGTAACGCTTCTTCGCCGACCGATGCCAACTCTTGAAAGGTCAGGGGACTCATCTAATCGTGGGACACAGGAATGTGAACAAGATGATCCTGAAACACCTGCTTGGGTTGTCGTTCGAGGATGGATATCGTGTGGAACATCAGCACCAGCGACTCTACCTCTACTTCGCCGACTCGAAGGAGCTATGGTCTTACTGCGTGGAGGACGCCGCCGCTCGATTCACACGGGGATATGTCACCACGACAGACGGCATTTTTGCATGATTGCTACGCTGACCTCCCACACCCCACCAACAGCACGGCAGCAATTGTTGTGATTAATTTTTCATTTTTTCATTTCGTTGACGGTTTCCCGCAATTCAGGGAATAAATTAGCACACAATCCCTCAATACCGTTCATTGATAAAATCAATGGGTACATTGACTGAATCGATGGTTGGCGTGGCTCGATACGACAGGAATGCAGGGCTTAAACTTCACGCTTGCAACTCGTTGGGGCAGCGCGGACTCTGGCCGGCCTTTTTGTTGAACCCGACTCAGCATGGGAAAAGCCAAACGCGAACGAGAAAAACAGGCCGTCCAAGCACCTCTGACCGGCACTTGGACACATATTGTACGGATGCTGCTCTTTTCAGCATCGATCATCACCGCTTATCTGGCGCTGGTTAGCATGGCCTTGGGCGGGCAGGTGCCCGGCTGCGGGCCGGAGTCCGACTGCGACAAGGTGCTGAGCAGCCCGTGGGCGTATTGGCTCGGCGTCCCGGTGTCGCTGCTTGGCCTTGGGCTTTACGGCGCGTTTTTCATCAACACATTTTCACTCAAGATTGGGGATCAACAAAAAGCCCGGCGCGCGCTCAACTCGCTCACGCTTTTCTCGTTTGCCATCCTTGCTGCGGCGGCCTGGTTTGTTGGCGTTCAGGCAGTGGCAATTGGGGCGTTTTGTCCGTACTGCTGCACGGCGCACGGCTTGGCCTCATTGGCGGCCCTGATTTTTCTGAACCAAGTCAACGGCATCGGCTTACGGCTCTCGGTGCGGCTCAACTTCGGCGGCGGCATCGGCGTGGCGCTTGGCTTGGTGGCGGTGGTCGCCGCCGGTCAAATCATCCTGCCGAAGGAACAGGCGGCCCCGAAGATCGTTGACCTTGGCCAAGCGCAAACCAACACGCCCGTCGCCGTGGCCAAGCCGGATCCAAAACCGACCCCGCCGCCAGCCCCCGCCGTTGAGCCAAAACCGGCAATCGCACCCCCTGCCCCGTCGGTAGCCAAGGCCAAGCCGTTCCCCATTCCCAAGACGGAGATCAAACTCGACGCCGACCGACTGCCGCTGCTCGGCTCCCCGGACGCCCCGCACCGGATCGGTTGCCTGTTTGATTACACCTGCCACCACTGTCGGCAACTCCACGGCTTCATCCGCACTGTGATCGACAAGTTTGACGGCCAACTTTCGTGCCTCATGATCCCGATGCCGCTCGACGCCAACTGCAACGCGCAATTCAGGCGCACGCAACCAGACCACGTCGATGCCTGCAAATACGCCAAAATCTGCCTCGCGGTGCAGCAGGTTGCTCCCGCCAAGTATGAGAAATTTGATCGCTGGCTGTTCACGAATCACAAGACCACCAAGCCGCTCGCGGAGGTCAAGCAGTACGCCGCCAATTTGATCGGCGCGGCGGCGCTCAACAAGGCCAGCGGCGGGACGGCGGTTGCGCAGCAGCTTCAGCAGAACATTCGCGTGTACGAGCTGAACACGAAGAACGGCGGCAACTCGCAGATGCCGCAAACGATCATCAAGGACCGCGTGATGTTCGGTCCGCCGCCCTCGGCCGTTGCGCTGGAATCCATCCTCAAGCAAACGCTTGGCCTGAAATAATCCTTGCCGATTGCGCCCTTGGCCAAGCGGAGGTAGCCTCCCGCGTGCGCTGGATCGCCCGCGACGTCACGTTTGATTTCCCCCGCCCGATGATGGTGATGGGGATCGTCAACACCACCCCCGACTCCTTCGCCGACGGCGGCCGGTTTCCCGACACCGACTCGGCGGTCGATCACGCATTGCGCTTGGCCGACGAAGGTGCGGAAATCATCGACATCGGCGGTGAATCGACACGCCCCGGCTCGGATCCGGTTTCCGCGGAGGAGGAACTGCGCCGTGTCGTCCCGGTGATCGAGCGCCTGGCCAAGCGAGGCGACGTCGTCCTCTCGATCGACACGCAAAAGCCAGCCGTGGCCAGGGCCGCACTCGACGCCGGCGCATCGATCGTCAACGACATTGCCGCCAACCGCGAGTCTCCGGAGATGTGGCAGACCGTCGCCAAGGCCAAGGCCGGTTACGTCTGTATGCACATGCTGGGCACGCCACAAACCATGCAGGCCAAGCCGCGCTACGACGAAGTGGTGCGGGAGGTCGGCGACTTTTTCGCCGAGCGCCTGGCCAAACTGGCGGAACACGAGGTGAGCGGCGAGCAGGTGGTGCTCGACCCCGGCATCGGCTTTGGCAAGGAGTTGGAACACAATATAAAGTTGCTGAGGGGACTGAATCAGTTTAGCGTTGCGGAGCGTCCGTTATTGGTCGGGGTTTCCCGGAAATCGTTCATCGGGAAGCTGCTCGGCACACCGCTTGAGGAACGCCTGCCCGCCTCGCTCGCCTGCGCGGTCTGGTCAGTGATCAAGGGAGCGCATATCGTCCGCGTTCACGACGTGGCCGAGACGGCGCAGGCCGTCCGAATGGCGGAAACGTTGAACGCACAAAACTGATTCATGGACTCAACGGCAAATATTTGGCAGGAACTCCCGCAAAACTGGGGACTTTTCGTCGAAATTCCTGTTTTGTCCGTGGCTATTTATTACACGCTCAAGTTTTTTCGGGGCACACGCGGCTGGCCGATGGTGGTGGCGTTCCTCGGCTTACTGATTGCCATGTTGATCTGCGAGCGTTTGAAGCTGACCGTGCTGTCCTCCCTCCTGAAGTTTTTCTCAGGTTTCTCTGTCTTTACTGCTCTCATCATCTTTCAACCAGAACTGCGCCGCCTACTCGCCGGCTTGGGTAATTTGACTTTCTTCGGGTCGCTTCGTGAACAACGCGAAAACATAGAGGTCATTATCCAGGCCGTAGACCAGCTCAGCGAGACACGCACCGGGGCGCTGATCGCCATCGAACAATCGACGCACCTGCAGGATATCGTCGAGTCCGGCATCCCGGTGGACTGCGAAGCCACACCGGAGATGATCGAGACGATTTTCTTTCCGAACAACGCCATCCACGACGGCGGCATCATCATCAACGAGGATCGCATCCTGAGCGCAGCCTGCATCTTTCCGCTGACGCGCCGGCAGGACATCAGCAAGACGATAGGCACCCGACACCGCGCAGCCATCGGCATGAGCGAGGAGTCCGACTCGCTGGTGATCGCGGTGTCGGAGGAAACAGGAGCCATCTCCACGGCATTCAAGGGGCAACTGGTTCAAGGTATTTCGCTCAAGAAACTTCGCGGCACCTTGAACACCATGTTTGTGACACCGATTCGCAACCGCAGTTTCAAAAGTTGGCTAAAGTCACTGAACCCCAAGCCGGCTAATACAGGCCTGCAAACCAAAACAACGGGCAACTGACATGGCCTGGCATGAAATATTGACGCGTAACATTGGCTGGAAAGCCGTCTCGATATTGCTGGCTGTGCTTATCTGGAACGCGATCACCCAAGTCCAATCCAGCAATAATCCCGATCGTTTCAAGGCCCAGACGCTCACCGAGCAAAGGCTGGACAACACCGCCATTATCCCCCTTGCCCCGACGCCCGCATCGACCAACCGCGTCGACATTATCCAAGCGTACGATGTCCGTGTGCTAAAGCTTCCGGATGACCCCACGCAGTACATCCTCGAACCGTCCCAGGTTACTATCACGCTGGCCTCGGACGCCGTTCCGATCCCCGACCTGACCAGCCCTGCTGCCGTCAAGGTGGTACTCGACCCCATCGACATTCCCGCTGGAGTCACCGAGACCAACAAGAAGGTCTGGGCATACGTGCCCGAAGGCACAATCATCAAGGGTATCAGTCCTGAAAGTGTGAAGGTCACCCGGGTCGTCGAGTTCCCCTCGCCGGCCGCAGAAGAAAGATCTGCCAAGGAAGAATCCGTCGATAGCGGAGACGAAGACAGCGGGGAATAACCTTCAAGGTTCAACCATTGTGTCTCGCAACAGTTCGCCGGGCAGGCGCCCCACCCACTGATCCGGCATCCGGTCATCGATCGTGCCGGTTTCAAACCCCGCCCGGCCGGCGTGGCCGTCACAAAACACCGCAATCGCTTTTTTGGCATGCCGAAAGTGCGCGGTTCGCTCGCGGTCGTTCACGTAATAAAACTCCTCGAGCATCGGGTTCTCCCTCGAGGCCGGGGACTGGAAGGTGTTCACCTGCGCCGCGTCGGCAAGGAACACCGTGCCGCCCGGCTTGGCCAAGCGATCGACCCGCACCCCCGGCCCGGCGAGCCCGCCAGCCAGGTGCAAATTGTAGCCGTAGCCATACGCCGGGCCGGTGGCCTTCAATTTAAAACGCGAATCAACATAGGACAGACCCGGGCAGGTCTCCACCCCGCTGCCACCGAGGTACGGATGCAGCGCGCCCTTGGCCAAGTCGAACCGCCGGGCACCCTCGCCGCCTCGCTCGAGCCAGCCAAACCAGAACAAGTAGCCGCCGTCCACCGCCTCGCCGCGGTAGGCAAAGGCACGGTGGTCGTTGTCGCTCCAGTACATTTGCCCGGCGAGGCCAAGCTGTCGGAGGTTGCCGGAGCAAACCGTGTCGTGCGCCCGGCGCTTGGCCGCCGAGAGCACTGGCAGCAACAGGCTGGCCAGGATCGCAACGATGGCGATCACGACCAGCAACTCCACCATCGTGAAACCGAAACGCTGCTTTCGGAAACTCATCTGACAAGGCGATAAAACCCGCCGCCGACCGGTGGGTTCTCGTCGATCAACCTTAAATAAAAACCATCCTCACGTACTCCGTTCCAGACCGCCTGCCACTCACGCAAATCACCGGATCGCTCGAGCACATCATCCACAGCGTCGAAGCCAAACGAGCGAGCCACCCATTGCCCATCAGCCAAGCGGGCGTTCACGATCCGCGGCTGCGAACGGGCAACCGCGACCGCCAGGTTGTCGACCCGGCCGGCGGCAAGGAGGCTCAACTCGCTGCCTTTCGCCGTGTAGCTGCTGACCGAAAACGCATCGACGGCGAAACCGGCGATGTCGTCCGCCAACGTCACTGTCTTGATCTCGTTCCACGCCGTTCCGTTTTGGAGCATGAATGTCTTCAGCTCCCGCCCGGCGGGGTCGAACTCCATCCGCACGGAGTATGTTTCCCCCGTGGCCATTTCAGCAGGGAAGGTGAATCCTGCGGTGAACTGGCTTTTCGCGGAGGCGACCGCCGAAGAAATTGTCGCACCGAAACCGGTGTCGGGGAAGTAGTCCCACTCAACCAGATTCGGCGAATCGGTGCCGGTGCCGCGATTGAATCCGTCGGCCTTCGCCGAGTCGATGTTGAACAGGCCAAGCGCAACCTCAAACGTGTACGGCTGTCCGTCGAGGTGCCCCGCCTTCACCTTGTCCAGCGTGATGTCGAAGGCAAACGCAAATGCGTCGGCCTCCGTCAGCGTCAGGCCAAGCGGACGGTGAAACATGCTGTTCGGCTTTTCGGAATCCCACGTCACGGCCAGCGTCCCAGCGTCGGCGTCCCACTTGAACAACGACTCATCGCCATGCACCGCCCACCCGTTGCCCAAGGGATTGGCCGAAAAATCCTCGATGTGCCAGGCGAGGTCTTCGGTCTGCGGCCGGACATCGCTCACGGCATCAACCTCGGCTTTGCCGGACAACACTTCGAGTCGGACGAACTGCACTTTGCCAAGCGCTACCGGTTTGCCGGTTGCATCAATCGCCCAACCGATGTCGTAACCCGTCCCGCCGCCGGACCCGGCGTAAAGCTCGGTGAACTTGGGCAGGCCGCCCCCGGCAAAATCGCCCTTGGCCAAGGCCGGATTTACCGGCATCCCAAAATCACCGGTACCGTCGG
>CAUZVJ010000136.1:0-6709 GCA_963583225.1 Verrucomicrobiia bacterium | reverse complement strand
GCCACCGGGTGCCGTTCATCGCGCGCTGGCCGAAGAAGATCAAAGACGGCAGCACCTCCGCGCAAACCATCTGCCTCACCGACGTGATGGCCACCTGTGCGGCGTTGACCGGCGCAACCATTCCGCCGAACGCCGCCGAGGACAGCTACAACATTTTGCCGGTACTGCTTGGCCAAGCAGGCGACAAGCCGGTCCGCGAATACACACTGCACCAGACGATGAGCCTGGCCCTGGCCATTCGCCATGGCAACTGGAAGTACCTCGACCACAAGGGCTCCGGCGGAAACAACTACGGGCGCGAAGGCGAATGGGGCATGAAACAGTTCGCCCTGCCGGAACGCGCGCCTGACGCGCCGGGCCAACTTTACGACCTGGCCAAGGATCCCGGCGAAACGACCAACCTGTACAACGAGTACCCCGAGATCGTGAAGGCGCTCAAGGGGAAGCTGGAAGAATACAAAACGAGCGGACGCAGCGCCCCGTAGCACACAGCGTCCGTCTGGACTAAAGTTGTTGCTCAGAGTTTCGGCACTGCGCCGTCGCCGGTTGGCGTGCCTTCAAGCAGCCAAGCCAAGTTGAATTTGGCCACGGTGGAGCCGCCTTTCGGGCCGCCCTCGAAGTGGAGATAAATCCAACCTTCGGTACCCGTGCCCGGGCGGCCGGAGGTCATCGAGGAGTACGCGCTTGGCCCGTCAAACACCAGGCGCTTCACCGGCCAGGTTTTGCCGGCGTCGAAGCTTGCCCAAACCGTGATCTTCTCGCGCTTGGCGTTGGGAGTGTCGAGGTTGCTGAAAATGAGAATGTCGCGGCCCCTGACAGCCAGGCGGGTCAACCCGCCCATGCAGCCGTACGAACGATGCTGATGCCCGTCGGGCAACGCCTCAACAATGTGCCATTCGCCCCAAGTCCGGCCGCCATCCCTGCTGTACGCGCCGCGGCGGCGGGTGTTGTTCGGGCGCTTGTCCCAGTGGATGCGTGAGTTGTAGTAGATCGTGCCGTCGGAAAGCTCGGCGACGGTTGCCTCGCCGGTTCCGTTTTCCGGGAACGGCTCGCTCGTGTGCCATGTCCTGCCGCCGTCATCACTGTAAATGGCGTTGGTGAAATGGTTCGGCCATTCCTCGCGGCGATTGCCGGCAGCGTAATGGCGCGACGGTCGAACCAAGCGGCCGGCGTGTTTGCCGTGGCGCAGCGTGATGCCGTGCTCGTTCATGTGCATCGACGGCATGCGCCCCTTGCTGTCGGGTTGTATGACTGCGTTCTGTTTCTGCCACGTCTTGCCAATGTCTGTACTTCGGTAAACAGAGATCGGAGCGGGGGGATGTTTCGTTTCGACAAATGCGAGAATATCGCCGTTGTTCTCGTCAACCGTCACACCGCCACCCTGGATGCCGGTCTCGGCGATGGTGACCTTCGGCCCCCAGGTTTGACCCCCATCCTCACTGCGCCGAGCAACCACACCACTTGATCCCCAAGTGGCAACCAGTGTGCCATCCGTCGCGACGACTATGTTTGGAAAGCGTTCGTTTTTGAAAACCTGCTGAAGCTCAATCAAAGGCTCACCGAGGAACGGCTTGAGCTTGCCTTCGTTCGGGCTCCCACCAAACGGCAAAGTGCTACAGCCTGAAACAAGAGCAGCAATTGCTGCCACTACAACAGTGTTAAAACAAAAAACTTTCATCATGCGGAGGCCGGAAGATTCACCCAAAGAGTTTTCAAAAGCGACAAAAAAAACAGGGTGGTTTCGGTTGTCAACCACTATCCCTGAACTTTGCCAAGTGGGCTGTTACTTGGCCTGTTCGGCGGCGATCCAGCGGTCGGTTCGTTGGTCGAGGATGCTAAGCGGCAGGGCGCCGTTCCACATGATTTCGTCGTGGAAGGAGCGGAGGTCGAACTTGTCGCCGAGCTTGGCCGTGGCCCGGGCACGGAGTTCCTTCAGTTTCAGTTCGCCGAGTTTGTAAGCCAGCGCTTGGCCGGGCCAGACGATGTAGCGGTCGACCTCGACGGTGATGTCGTGCTCGGTTTTGCCGGCGTTGGTTTTGAAGAATTCAATCGCACGCTGCCGCGACCAGCCCTTGGCGTGGATGCCGGTATCAACCACCAACCGAATGGCTCGCCACATTTCGTAGGTCAACTGGCCGAACTTGGAGTACGGGTCGGTGTAAAAACCCATCTCCTCGCCGAGGCTCTCGGAGTACAACCCCCAACCCTCGACGTAGCCGGTGTAGCGTCCGTACTTGCGGAACTCCGGCAGGCCAACGATCTCGTCTGCAATCGCCAGTTGCAAATGATGCCCCGGCACGGCCTCGTGCAGCGCCAGCGCTTCCATCTCCCACTTGGGACGCGACTTCAGGTCGTAAGTGTTGGCAAAGAAAAAACCGGCGCGTCCGGCGTTGTTCGAGCCGGGCTGGTAGTAGGCCGTGGTGACGGATTTCTCGATGTACGACGGCACCGGCACGACACCGTAAGGTTGACGAGGCAGCTTGCGAAATAAATTGGTCAACTCAGGATCGGCCCGTTTGCAAATGTCGCGATAACCGGCGAGCAACTCGTCGGCTGTCTCGTAGTAAAACTGCGGGTCGGTTCGCAGGAACTCAAAAAATGCGTGCAAATCACCCTCGAAATTGACCTGCTTTCGAACGGCTTCCATCCCGACGCGGATGCGGTTCACTTCGCGCAGGCCTATCTTGTGAATTTCATCCGGGCTGAGCGTCGTGGTGGTGTAATGTTTGATTTGATAACCGTACCACGCGCGGCCGTCGGGCAACGCGCTGCGGCCGACGGTTGCGCGGCAATTCGGCACGTACTCTTTACTTAAAAACTGATGCAACCGCTGAAACGCCGGGCGAACATCATCGGCGTAAACCGCCTTGGCCGCCTCGGTCAACCGCACCTGTTCTGCCACCGGAATGGTCTCCGGAAACGTTTTGAACTTGGCCAGCATCGGCGTGGTCATGGGGCCAATGTGCACTTGTCCTGAAACTTGATCCGCCAAGGTTCGCAGCGGCACTTTCGGCGGCACAATTCCCCGCACGAGGCCTTCCTGCAGTAGCGCGATTGTTTGATCGACCAGCGCCGGAATGCCGCCCAAGCGCGCCAGAATGTTCTCGTAATCCGCAGTCTTACCCGCCGGCATCATGGCGATCATCGACGGCACATCACGAGGTAGGCCGTCCATTTGGTTGATTGCGAGGAACTCGACGGGAAACTGTTGCCGCTCAACTGCCATCTCGGCGTTTCGGCGAAACAAGTCGTAGTTCAACTGGTCGGCTTCGCTTAGCTTGGCTCTATCGAACGAGAGTATCGCCTTGAGTGTCTGCCGTGCATCTTTCTTCCCCTCGGCAATGGCATCCATCGACAAGTCGCTCCAGCGGTCATTCTGCCCGGGGTACCCGCGCCATGTGGCCGCTTCCGGCGAGGCGATCATTCGGTATTTCCAGTTCACCTCGAACAACTGCCAAAGCCGTTGTCCCTCGTCCGCTTGGCCCTTGGCGGCTACGATGTCGGCGCATTGTTTGCGGTAGCGATCGCTGTTTTCGCCCGCTTGACCAATCGGAATGGCGCTCGCAATCAGGGCGGCAGATAATAATGCACGAATCATTGCACGCCGATTGTACCACTTGGCCAAGCGCGGGAAAAATCAATTAAGCACCGAACTCGATTCACCAAGGTGTTGAAATAACTGGCAATTCGAAAACTTGCGGCGCATTTTACCCGCAGACAGTGAGCTTGATTGAACGACAAATTGACGTGTCTTACCGGCATCATGTGCGGTTTACGCAACAGGTGTTTTCGCCGGACAACGGCACGCTGCGTGACATTCTTGTCGATGCCCAAAAGGGCCGACCGCACAAGGTGCTGATGATCATGGACGAGGCATTGTGCCGCACCCAACCCGACTTAATCGGTCAGGTTTTGGCGTACTTCGAGCGACACAACGGTTGTTTGAAACTCGTCTGCGACCCGATGCAATTCGAGGGCGGTGAGCGCACGAAGAATTCCTATTTTCACGTCTCGGAAATTCATTCCAAAATCGAGATGCATCACATCGACCGGCACAGTTACGTCGTCGCCGTCGGCGGCGGCGCGTTGCTGGACATGGCCGGCTTGGCTTCATCCACCGCTCATCGCGGCGTGCGGCATGTGCGCATCCCCTCGACCACGCTCAGTCAGGCCGACTCCGGTGTCGGCGTAAAAAACGGGATCAACGCTTTTGGCAAAAAGAATTTCATCGGCGCCTTCGCTCCGCCGTATGCGGTGATCAATGATTTTGAGCTGCTTTCATCGCTTAGCGACCGGGACAAGCGCAACGGATATATCGAAGCGGTGAAGGTCGCGCTTATTCGTGATCTCGATTTTTATGAATGGATCGAGTCGGAGGCCGGGGCGTTGGCTGCATTTGCCGCAGAGCCAATGCGACGGCTCATCCATCGCTGCGCCGAGTTGCACATCAACCATATTGCCGACTCGGGAGACCCGTTCGAGTTCGGTTCGGCACGGCCGCTAGATTTTGGGCACTGGGCGGCTCACAAGCTGGAGCAACTTTCCGAGTACCGCATCCGGCACGGCGAAGCGGTTGCCATCGGCATTGCGTTGGATGTGGTTTACGGGCGACGCGCAGGCCATCTCTCCGCCGGGGCGGCGGATCGTATTTTAACACTCATCGAGCGGCTTGGCTTCGAGTTGTTCGCCAACGAACTGCTGCATGAGGACGAGTCCGGTACGCTGCAAGTGATCAACGGACTGGAGGAATTCCGCGAACACCTTGGCGGCGAATTGACGATCACGCTGCTGCGCGAACTTGGCCAAGGGTTCGAGGTGCACGAAATGAACCTGCCGCTTGTCATCGAGTCGATCTACGAACTGCGCGACTGCCAAGCCGGCCGCGTGCAATCGGTCATCTCCGCCCGGGCCTGACCCGCCGTCGCCGTGAAACGCACCGCCGTTCTCAACGTCGTCGGAGTGACTCAGCGGCACATTGGCCCGAACACTCCGGCGATCGCCAAGTTCCTTTCGCTTGGCCAAGCGGCGCTCATCGACCCGGCGTTTCCGGCAGTGACGTGCACGGCGCAATCCAATTACCTCACCGGCAAACGGCCAAGCGAACACGGCATCGTCGGCAACGGTTGGTACAATGACGAGTTGGCCGAGGTCGCTTTTTGGAAGCAACCAAATCAAACCGTGCAGTCGCCCAAGCTGTGGCACGACCTGCGCCTGGCCAACGACGACTTCACCTGCGCGACGATGTTTTGGTGGTTCAATATGTACGCCGACGTCGAGTGGTCGGCGACGCCGCGCCCGATGTACCCGGCGGACGGCAGCAAACATTTTGACATTTACACTTGGCCTTACGATCTGAGGCTGGCGCTGAAGAAGGAACTGGGCGAGTTCCCCTTCCCTGCTTTTTGGGGGCCGATGGCCGGGCAGCAGTCGCCCGCCGGAAAACCGGAAGCGGTCAGCGAATGGATCGCCAACGCGGCCAAGTGGATCGAGCAAAAACAGCAGCCGACGCTGAACCTCGTTTACCTGCCGCACCTCGATTACAACCTTCAGCGGCTTGGCCCGGAGCACCCGGAGATTGCCGCCGATCTGCAACGCATCGACCGGATCGTCGGTGACTTGATTGAGTTTTTCGAAGCGCGCGGCGTGCAAATTGTTCTGCTTTCCGAGTACGGCATCACGCCGGTCGGGCAGCCGATCCACCTCAACCGTTTGTTCCGCGAACGCGGCTGGCTTGCGATCAAAGAAGAGCTTGGCCTCGAACGGCTCGACTGCGGCAACAGCCGGGCATTCGCCGTGGCCGACCATCAAGTCGCGCACATTTACATCAACGACAAGTCGATTGAAAACGATGTGCGCAGTCTGCTCGAGAGTACCGGCGGCGTAACGGCGGTTTGGGGCCAAGTGGAGAAACAGGCCAACGGCATCGACCACTCGCGGGCGGGCGATCTCGTTGCCACCTCCACCGAGAGCGCTTGGTTCACTTACTATTACTGGCTGGACGATGCGGTGGCGCCAGACTTCGCGCGCTGCGTAGACATCCACCGCAAGCCGGGCTATGACCCGGTCGAATTGTTCAAAGATTCGGCGCGAGGCTCGATGCCCCGCGTGAGGCTCAAGCTGCTGAAAAAGAAACTGGGGTTCCGGATGCTGATGGATGTCGTCCCGCTGGATGCCTCGCTCGTCAAAGGCTCGCACGGCTGCCGGCCAAGCGACCGGGCGGACTGGCCCGTTTTGATTTCAAAGTCCACCCAACTTGCAGCCGATAAAACACTCGACTCGACAGCGGTGTACGGAGTGCTTCGGTCGCACGTGCTGGGCAGTTGAAGCTGCGCTTGGCCAAGCGCACGGGGATCAAGTCTCGAACGAATTCCCACAGCCGCACGACTGCTTGGCGTTCGGGTTCTTGATCTTGAAGCCAGCATCGTTGAGGCCGTTGTGATAATCCACGATCGCACCACGCAGATATTCGGCACTGAAATTATCGACGAGCACGGTCTCGCCGAAAAACTCCAGCGCAAGATCATCGTCGCGTTTTTCGTCGAACACCATGCCATATTGCAGGCCGCTGCAGCCACCCTCCTCAACGAATACACGCAGCGTTTTTGCCGCATTTTCCGGTTCCTTCGACCGGACGATGCCCACCTGTCTGGCGGCGTCCTCAGTCACCGTCAGCAATGGTCCGGTTTGTGTTAACTCACTCATGTTCAAC
>CAUZVJ010000135.1:0-6733 GCA_963583225.1 Verrucomicrobiia bacterium | reverse complement strand
AACGGGATCGTCCCCGTGCGCGAGCATCGCCATCACGGCCAAGCCGACAACCGCCGGCGTTGTGCCGTACGGCTTGTCCTTGAAATTCCCGCCGGCGAGCTGCGACTGCACGAGAAACTGCAGGCCTCTCAAGTACATGCGCTCAATTTCTTTCGGCAACAGCTCGCTCGATTCCTCGAACAGTTTTTGCGCCTGAGCCGGAATGGCCGCCGAAAAACAAATCGCAGTGAGAAGCCAAAGCCGCGTTCGCCTCATTGCTTCCCGTCCCCCTCCATCGCCTCCACCGCCTTGAAATAATCCTGCAACACCTCGCGAAATTCTTCCGGCAGCTTGCCCGCCGCGCCGCTGCCGCGGCTGATGGCGCGCTCGCTGTTTTCGCGGCCAACGGCGTCGCCGCTCAGCGCCGAGGCGGATTGACTGGTCGTGCCGCCGGCTTGGCTGCCGCCGCCGCTTTGGCTCTGTTTCATGCCTTGGCCCATCTGCTGTTTCATGGCCATCATCGCCATCATGAATGCCATTTCCTGCTCGGCCTGCGACTGGCCCTGCTGACCGCTGTCGCGCATGATCTCCTCGTTGATGAGATTGATGACATCGGACATCGCGCGGATGGTGCCGGTCTGCGCCTCGAGTGTCACCAAGTCGGTCTGCGGTTTTTCGAGCAGGTTGTCGGTGATCTCCATCGAGTCGAAGGTCTCCTGCAACGGATCGAGCATCGCCGGTTCGACGGTCTCGAACTGCATCCGGTTTAGCTGAAACATCGAGTCGGCGTGCATTTGCATCACCCGCTCGACGCCTTTTGTGTAAATGTCCGCCTCGCTTTTATGCTGCTCAAGCAGTGCGGTCTGCTGCCGATGCTGAATCTCGCTTTCGCGCAGGCGCAGCATGGAGTACAGCAGCTTCATCAGGTTGTTCGTCTTTCTCTCGCCGCCTTGGCCGCCGCCTTGGCCACCGCCGTCGGAGTCCTTTTTGGGCGGCTCGAGTTTCTTGGCCCACGCCTCGAAATTCTCCGACCAATCGCCGAGATTGCGGATGGCCAGCATGGAGATGTTGGAGGAAATTTGCTGCTCGATTTTCTCGAGCGACTCGCCGGTTTTTTCGGTCTCCATTTCGCGGCTGACTTCGCCGTACTGGCCCTTGCCGGTGCGCTCGTAAAAGCGGCTGATCTCCCCCTGCAACTCGACTGCCTTGGCCTGCGTGCGGCTCTGCGACTTGGTGAAGCGGGTGTTGGCGCGGGTGTGGCGCTCCGGCAAATCGTCCGGCGTCAGGCCGATGGTTTCCTGGATGATGTCTTTGATTTTTTTGCGCAACGCCATTTCCTCTTTGCTGACTTTGCGGAGGCGCTGCGACAGCGTGAGCGCCTGCAAATTGTCGAGGTCTTTGTTCACTTTGTCCTGCAAATCGGCAAGTTCGTCGAGCGCGTCTTCCTCCTCTTCGAGTGCGTCGGCGAGCTTCTCTTTTTTCTCCTGCGGATCGCCGCCCTGCTGCGCTTCGCCGAGCTTGGACTGCGCCTGCTTCATTTGCTGGTCGGCGAGCTCGTTCATTTTTTGCATGTTCTGCGCCCAGTCGCGCAGCGTCTGCTCGTCGAACGCCGGGTTGCGCATGGCCTCCATCAACGCCTTGGCACCTTCCTTCGCGAGGTCTTTCAAGTCCTGCGCGTTCTCCCGCTGCTCCTCGGCGGTTTTCTCGATCTTCTCATTGGTTTTGCGCTTGGCCAAGGTGTCGTCGTCCGACTTGGCCAAGTCGCGCGTGTCTTCGGCGATGTCTTCCTCGGCGCGCGAAACCTCCTCGAGGTTCTCCAGAATTTCCTCCAGTTTTTGGCGAACCATCTCGGCGTGATCCTCGATGCCGAGAATGTGAAGCCGGTACGGCATCGTGCGGCTTGGTTTGCGGCCGGGCAGATGGTCGGTCGCCCAGACGGCCAGCTCGATGGTGGTGTCTTTGCCGATGCCAAGCACCGCCGGACTGAAGTGGAAGCCGGTCTCGAACTCGGTCTCCTGCGTGCCGTTGGCCCGGGCCGTGAGCGCGGCGGCGACTTGCGGCGGCACTTCCTCCGCTTGGCCAATCGCGCGCCACTCTAGGCCGGCCTCCTTCACGCCGAAGTCGTCGCGAACGGTGGCGTTGAGCTCGAGCACTTCGGTCTCGAGGATGGCCAGGTCGCGGCCCAGCGTGCCGAGGTCGAGTGACGGCTCGCCGTCGTCGATCGCCTCGACGTTCAACTGCCACGCGG
Organism: Verrucomicrobiia bacterium; assembly: GCA_963583225.1. Taxonomy (GTDB): domain Bacteria; phylum Verrucomicrobiota; class Verrucomicrobiia; order Limisphaerales; family UBA1096; genus UBA1096. Next base: position 4,506 of record CAUZVJ010000135.1, on the reverse strand, counting down.
CAGCCCCGGCGAGGTCGTGAATGTCAAGCCACGTGAAGGCAAAATGCGACGTGCCACCAACCTCGTGCGCCGGGCTGAAAAAATTCTCATTGCGAACGCTCATCGGCCTGGCCACCTCGTCGATGGCCACCTGCGCCTGGCTGAGCTCGCGCGAAACGCGGCCCTGAAACGACACCGTGCTGCCGCGCAACACCGGCAGATAAGCGGCCTGCACCGGCTCGTTGCGCACCGGGTGTTGCAGGTACGCGGGCAGCTCGATGCTGGCGTGCAACTCGCGCATCGCCGGCCGTTGCACCGGGCGAATCGCGACCGCGTGCCGCGCGTCGCCGACCTTTACCGTGAGAGCGCCGTCCTCGACCTGGCCGGGGACGGTGAAGTTGACGTTCGTGCCGGCGATGTCGGCGCGGATCGGCTTGCTGTCGTTGAACCGGGCCGAGGCGGTGCGGGGTTTCCAAAACGATTGGTACTCGACCTCGCCGTCCACGTCGAACGGCTCGCCCCGGGCCACGAACTTTTCGCCGGGGAAACCAGCGAGCCTCACGAGCGTGTGCCGCGGGGTGTTGGCCAACGGCAGGCCCCAGCGCTCGAGCGTGTTCCAGCCAGCCTGCGGGATGACCACCCAGGCGGCCACCGCCACCGCAACGAGCGCCGCCGCAACGATGGCCCGTTGCCGCGCCGGTCGCGGGTTGACCGTCTGTTTGAAATCGAGCTTCAGCGCCTCACCGGCGACCTGGCCAATCGCCGCCCGGTATAGGGACGGGGAAAAAATGGCCGGGCGCTTTTCCTCGTCGGCCAGTTCCACGATGCCGAGCAGCCGGTCGCCGAGCCGCCGGTACCGGCGCTGTACCAGCTTGGCCAAGGCGCGCGTGTCGCGTTTGTGGAACACCCACCGCGACAGCCACCAGATCACCGAGCCGACCGTGATGCCAACGCCGGCGGCGAGCAGGCCAAGCCGCAGCCAGCCCGGGCTGTCCCACAGGCGGTCGGAGAAAAACAGAACAAGATACGAGCCGAACAACCCGGCGGCAGCGAGGCACACCGCCATCGTCGTCTCCACACGCCACAGCCGGCGCTGCACCACGGCGAATTGCTGGCGCAACTCGTCCGGGATGTCCTCTCGGGAAAACTGGTCCTTGTGGCTCATGTCGACAAACAAAGCGATCGGTGCGAGAGTCTAGTCATACACAGCCGCGACGCAATGCGGAATTGACCGCTCCCGCCATCCCCGGAATGACAGCCCCTTTCCGGTGCCGAGGCATGATGCCGGAAAGAATGACTTGACGTTTTATAAACGCGGGGCGAACTTATCCACTCAACCGGAGCTGGCTTATGGCTGAACACAAGATCCACTGCCCAAGTTGCGCGCAACACCTCTCGGTGCCGGAGGAACTGGCCGGTCAACAGATCGACTGCCCGTCCTGCAAAAAACCGATGACCCTCCCCAACTTCGCCCACGCCTTCGACGAGGCGGAGGAAGAGCGGGCCGAGGAGTCGTCCTCCCGCAAATCTCCAGCACTCATCGCCGGCATCGCCGCCGGCGTGCTGATCGTGGGTGCCATCGGCTTCTTTGCACTGAGCGGAAAAGATCACCCGGGGGATGGGCAACAAACTGCTACGATCAATAAAACCGCTACACCGGAAACTAAGCCTAAGACAACAGCCAAGGCATATGCCACTTGGCAGGAATACAAGACAGCCAGCCAAGCGGAGGGATGGCATTACGACTTTGCCGACTATATCGATGAGATCCCCGATAAGGAAAATTTCTTCATGGCCAAGCCGTTCAGTGGACTGCTCTACACACAAGAGATCGGGGGAAAGGCCGTGTACCTAAACCCAACCATCAATACAGACTTTGAAGCGGTCATGGATTTGAGAGTTTATCCGCAACACCGAATTCAAGGTCGGCAATTCCAGGACTGGGGAGATTTCGCAAAACAACTTCGACTTGAGCCGAGCCGGACACGGTACGGAAACAGGGCAACGTCTGTGAAAGGAACCGACGAGAAAGTGCTGGAGAATTACTTCAAGCAATTTGACAGCATCATTGGCGATTTGCGCGAGGCGGCCAAGCGGCCGAAACATTATTTTCCACTCGCTCACAAGAATGGCCCCGATACCTCACTGCCACACTTGGGCAAGTTGAGGGGGCTGACCGGACTGCTGCAAGAGTCCGCCCTGTTCAAATTATCTCGCGGCGATGCCGATGGGGCCATGGAGTGTGTCCGACTCCAATTCCGGTTGTTCGAGGCTGCCGGTGGAGGGCTTAATCTTTCGGATCACCTGGTGCGTATTGGCATCGGTTCCATCATCGTGACCACACTCAACGAAGGATTGCATCAGGGAGGATGGAACGAAATTCATTTGGCTGAGTGGGATAAACTCCTCAACCTCGACGAAAATTATCTCAAACAATGGGAGCGCGGAATGCAGGGCGAGCGGTTGACCTATGTCCTGACCATTGAAAGCCAGATCAACGGGGTGGACTTGCTGGACGGTCAAACTTTGAAAGAAGTCATCGAACTGCTTCCCAAGCAATGGCTGGAGAAGGATTTGATTTTTTACGACTCTCTCTTGAAAGAAATTATCGGGCATTTCCGTCAGGCAAATAAAAACGGAAAAATCGATCAGGATCAATTTAGAGGGCTTGTTTCAGAATCCGTAACAACTGCTAAACAAAAAGGGTATGTATTAAGCAGTATGTTGTTACCCGCATTGGGGGGAACCTTGGGCAATGTGGTACCCTCGGTGAACCAGTTCTCTGCCGCCCGGATCGGCGTTGCCATTGAGAGGCATCGCCGTGCCAAGAACTCAATGCCCAACGATCTGCAAGAGCTTGTGCCGCATTACATCGAAACGATTCCCAACAATATCATGACTGGCAAGCCTCTGGCATGGGAACGAAATGGGAACTTTCGCTACACGATATCGGTCAACGAAAACGCCCGGCAGGCGTGGGAATACGACCCCATCCTAACCGCCATCCAAACGGGAGATCTCGACACTTTGAAGGCATTCGTTGCAAAAGGTTGGAAAATCAACTCCTCGGGAGAAACAGAATACCTCAACCAACAATACGCACTGCACCACGCTGTACACAGCGGTAATCTGGAATTGTTGCAATGGCTCATCAAACAGGGTGCCAACCCAAACGGGGCGACTGCCATTTGGACAGCAGAAAAACCGAATACTTCGATGTCGGGAATGATGTACGGAATGTACCCCTACGGAATGGGAATGTTCGGAGGAATGGGTTTGGATGATTCAAACCAATCAGTACTGGAGTTTGCCAAGAACGAACGGCAAACAGAGATGGTCAAGGCGCTGCGCGATGCCGGGGCGTCCCCGGTAAAGAAAAAAACAACGCGAAAACAAAGCAACCCGCTTGGCATGGGAATGATGCCCGGCATGATGCCCTACGGGATGGGCCTTGGCCCAAATGACCCGCTTGGCGGGTTTGATCCGTTTGGCATGGGTTTCGAATCGGATGAGGAGATAAAGGAGCGGCTTGCGGGGGAAATCAAGACCATCAACGAACGCTTGGCCAAGGGCAGGTCGCTCAATCAATACAACCAATGGGGCCAGACCGAGTTGATGGTGGCCGTGGAAGCGGACGACATCGACTTGGCCAGGCGGTTGCTGGAAAACAAAGCCTACCCCAACGCCACGTCGAAGGACGGCCAGTTGAATACCGCGCTGCACCTGGCGGCCATACAGGAGAACAAGGAACTGTGCGAGCTGCTGATCGACAAGGGGGCGCGGGTGAACAAAAAGAACAAAATTGGTTTTACTGCATTGGATTCCGTGCTCCAGTTTACTGACCCCATGCCGGGATTTGAAGGAGAGATTCTCGAACCCACGGAAGCCCACAGGGCCACTGTCGCCTACCTAAAGAGCAAAGGCGCCAAAAGCATGACGCCCGAGGAGCGGGCCAACACCGATCCGTTTGGCGGCATGATAATGCCGGGTGGTTTTGGCTTTCCGGCAGAGGGGATGCCACCGGGAATGGGCATGGATCCGAACGATCCGTTTGGTGGGTTCGGATTTCCGGCCTACGGTCAGCCCGTCGCTCCCAAGGGCAAAAAACCGGCTCAATCCAAGCGCCGGTAGCTTGGCCAAGCGCCGAACTTTCAAGGAACCATCGCCTCGGTAAGGCGGTGGTTTTTTGTCTGTTTTTGCGTTGAAGCAGAGTTATCATTTTGCAGGAACTGCTGATGAAAAGGGCAAGGGCATTCACGCTGATTGAGTTGCTGGTGCTCATCGCGATCATTGCGATCCTGGCCGCGCTGCTGTCGCCGGCGTTGTCGCGAGCCAAATGGAAGGCCAAGCAAATCTCCTGCCTGAACAACGAAAAACAGATGGGGATAGGCAGCCTGTCCTACGCGACTGATGACCCTCGGGGAGTGCTTTCGGGCGTGGACTGGAACGGCCCCAAATTCAACGCCGCCTGTGACGATGACATGAACTGGCTGTTCCCGGCATTCCTGCCCAACCTCAAGTCGGTGA
>CAUZVJ010000134.1:0-6746 GCA_963583225.1 Verrucomicrobiia bacterium | reverse complement strand
AACGGCAACTCACCGCCGCAAGTGGTGCTGGTGACTCCTGTTGCGCAGGAGGCCTCGTTGGCAACGGTGGATGTTTCGGCTCGGAACGGCGACTTGAAGGAATATTCGGAGGAGGTGCTCCAAGTTGCAAAGAAACTGGGCGTTCAGGCCGTGGATCTGTTTTCGGCAACGGCGCAGTGGGCAACAGAGCAGGGCGGCAGGTTGACCTTCAACGGGATTCATCTCACCGAGTCTGGTTATCAGATCGTGAGTCGGATGATGGCCGAACAACTTGGCCTGCTGGACGATTTGGCGGCGCCGCCGCCCGGAGCGGATACAGCCAGCGCTGATGCCTTCCGGCGGTTGGTTTATGAGAAGAACTACTGGCATCAACTCTGGTGGCACGCTCCGAACGCCTCTTACATTCACGGACGCAGGAACAATATTCAGGGAGCCAAACACCTCGGCAGGGAGCGGAGGCAGTCCTTTCAATTGGTGGAGGACATGGATCGAAAAATCTGGGAGAGCAAAAAACCGAAGGTGGCTGATATTTGGCGAAAGACCCCAGTGGACGGGAAGCCGGTTTGGTTTCCCGCGCCCGCTTCCCGTTCGATTTCCGGTGACGCACCCAAGGCGCTCTGGGCCGTGGAGTCGGACGGGAAACCCGGGCGTGCGCTATCACCGGCAGACCAGCAGGAACTGATGAAGGTGGCGCCGGGCTATCGGGTCAACCTGTATGCCTCCGAGGTGGACTTTCCCATCGCGAACCCGATGGCGCTTCAGTTTGATTCGAGCGGCCGTTTGTGGGTTGGAAACACGCCCACTTGGCCTCATCCGCTGCCGGGAATACAGCCTGATGATTCGATTTTGATTCTTGAGGATCGGGACGGTGACGGCACGGCTGACAACCATTCTGTTTTTCTCGATCACTTAAATCTGCTGCACGGTTTTGGTTTTTGGGAGGGTGAGGTGCTTTTGGCCCAGACGCCCAACTTGGTGCTGGCGCGTGACACCGACAACGACGGGCGGGCGGATTGGGTGCGGGCGTTGTTGCACGGCTTCGGTGCCGAGGACGCCGAACATGCTATGAACAATTTCCGTTGGAGTCCGGGCGGGTCTCTGTATTTCACGCAGGGCATTTTTTATCACACTCAGATTGAGACGCCTTACGGGCCAAGCCGTGTGCGTGACGCGGCGGTATTTCGTTATCGCCCGAGCGAACACCGCTTCGGCGTCTATGTGTCGCACAGTTACTACAATCCGTTCGGCAACCTGTTCGACCGCTGGGGCGGCGGCATCATGCTGGACGCCTCCGCCGGCCAGTATTATCCGATGGATGTCTTTTCCTCCAACTTCGCTTATCCCAAGGAAAAGAAACATCGAACCAATCACCTCGCTTTCAACAAGGGCGGCGGCATCGTTGCTGGCTGTGAGTTTCTGTACAGCTCACATTTTCCGCCCGAGGTTCAAGGCCGGTTTCTCGCCAATTATTGCGTCGGCAAAACCGGCACTGCTTGGTACAAAATTAAACCGAAGGGATCCACCTATCAGATTCAATCCCAGGGATACCTGCTGCGTTGCGACGATCCGCTTTTCCGGCCTGTGGCCATGGCGCTAGGGCCGGACGGCGCGCTGTACGTCGCCGATTTTTACACTCAGATTTTTGAGAACATGCACTTCTCCAAGCGCCACCCCGGTCGCGATCATCGGCGTGGGCGAATTTGGCGGATCACCCACACCGATCGCCCTCTTTTGGCAGCGCCAAAGATCAAAGGCGAACCAGCGGAAGCCCTTTTGAACCTCCTCAAGTCGCACGAGAGCAGCACCCGCGAGTTCGCCCGGCGCGAACTTCAGCAGCGTCCATCGAAAGAAGTGCTTCCGGCGCTCGATGAGTGGTTGAAAAACCTGAACCCAACTGACCCCGAGCGTGAGCATCACCGGACCGAGGCGCTTTGGGTTCGCCAAGGGCTGGGCAAGGTCGATCCCGGCCTCCTGCGGCAGCAGTTGAAAAGCTCGAACCCCGGTGCACGGGCGGCAGCGACCAAGGTGCTGCGGTATTGGCAGGATCGGATCGACTCGGCCGACGAACTCATCCGGCAACAGGTCAACGATCCTGATCCGCGTGTCCGATTGCACGCCGTGAACGCCGCAAGTTCCAGCCCGTCGCCCAAGGCGCTTGGCATTGTCATGGAGGCCGCCGCGCACCCGATGGATCCCGGCCTTGAGCACGCCTTGGCACAGACGCTTGGTTTTCTTTCCAGCAAGCCGCAGCCCGCCGCCGTACCCGGCCCAGGCTTTGCACAACTGGCCAATCGGTTGCAACGCAGTGAGAATGCAAAAGAGGCCGTCTCAGCCCTCCACCGCCTACCGCCGGAAACATGGCCAACGGATCAGGTGAATGGCATGACCCAAGGCCTGTTGGCTTACCTAAAAAAAATGCCAACCGACCAGCGGCTTGGCCAAGCCGGCATTGAGGCGCTCTCGCTTGGCCAAGCGGCGGCCGGCTTGTTGACGGCGGAACCGGCGCAACAGTTGCGTGTGGCACTGCGGCAGTACGGCACTCCGGTTCACATCATTCGCACCTTGCCGGCGCGGATGAAATACGACCGGGAGGAGATTCACGCCACAGCCGGCGAGTCGATCCGGTTGGTTTTTGAAAACAATGACACCATGCCCCACAATCTGGTTGTTGTGGCGGTCGGCGCGCGCGAAGAGGTGGGCCGTGCCGCCGATGACATGGCGACAAAACCCGGTGCCTGGGAAAAGGGATATATTCCGGACTCCGACAAAATCCTTCAGGCCACCCGCTTGCTGAATCCCGGCGAAAGCGAATTGCTCACCTTCAAGACACCCAGCGAGCCCGGAAAGTACGAGTTTGTCTGCACGTTCCCCGGCCATTGGCGCACCATGTACGGGGTGTTGAATGTGAATCCCCGTTAACCTTGGCTTGGCCAGTGACAGGTTGACGCGGTCACCGTTCTGCGAAATGGTTCGCGGCGTGAAACAAGTCCTTATTCTTTCACTGACACTCTTCGCGATTGGCGTGACGGCGGCGGAGCGGCCGAATATCCTGATTATTTTCACCGACGATCAGGGCTATGCGGACTTGGCCTGTTACGGCAACACGAAGAACAAGACGCCGCGCATGGATCGCTTGGCCAAAGAGGGGACGCTGTTCACCAGTTTTTATGCGCAATCGGTCTGCGGGCCGTCGCGCTCGGCGCTGTTGACGGGCCGGTATCCCTTCCGCAGCCAAGGCTGGGGGATGCCGGCGAGCGAGATCACATTTGCCGAGTTGATCCGCGAGGCCGGCTACCAGACGGCGTGCATCGGCAAGTGGGATGTCTCCAACCGCAAAGCGATCCTGCCGCGCATGCCAAACGCGCAGGGGTTCGATTATTACTTCGGCACACTCGGCGCAAATGACCGAGGCACGGTGGCCTTTCACGAGAACAACGAACCGGCCGGCAAGACAAGCGACATGGCGAGCCTCACGCGGCTGTACACCGACAAGGCGATTGACTACCTTGAGAACCGGCGGGACAAGGGCAAGCCGTTTGTCCTCTATGTGGCGCACACGATGTTGCACACCATCATCGATGCCTCACCGCGTTTTCGCGGCAAATCCAAGGGCGGCCTGTACGGCGACGTGCTGGAGGAGTTCGATTACGAAACCGGCCGTTTGCTCGACGCGCTGGACGAGCAGGGACTGCGCGACAACACGCTGGTGATTTACACCTCCGACAACGGCCCGTGGAATCAGCCCGCTTATATCAACAAAAAGAAGGGACACCCCGAGGGGGCGATCTTCTGGGGCGAAGCCGGCCCGCTGCGCGACGGTAAAGGCTCCTGTTACGAGGCCGGTTACCGCGTTCCTTGCATCGTCCGTTGGCCGGGCCGGGTGAAGGCCGGTGCCAAGTCCGATGCCATCTTCTCGACGCTGGATTTCATGCCGACCTTTGCGGCCCTCGCCGGCTACAAGGTGCCCGGCGACCGAGTGATCGACGGCGTGGATCAACTCGATTTGTTGTTGGGTAAAAATCCCAAGGGCGGTCGTGAGACGTTCGTGTACCGCAACAACGGCATCCGCAGGGGCAAATGGAAATACCTGAAAGCCAAGCACAACGTGTACGGCTACGCCCGAGACACCAAGCGCAAGAAAGTCGAGGAGCTTTACGACTTGGAGGCGGACATCGGCGAAACAAAAAACCTCGCCGCCAAGCACCCCAAAATCGTCGCCGAGCTAAAACAATTGATGGCGAAAATCACCGAGTCAAAGTGAGAGGAATGTTTCAATATTTTGTTTCACGGGTTGTCATGAAATTTATCGCCCGGGCAGTCATACTCTCCGCTGTGAGCGCCGGAGTCGGTGTGGGGTCAGCGGACTCCGTGGATTTTGGCCGGGAGGTGCTGCCGGTTTTGTCGAAGAATTGTTTTCCGTGCCACGGGCCGGATGAAAAGGAGCGCAAGGCCAAGCTGCGCCTCGACCAGCGGGAAGGCGCGCTGGAAGTCCTCGCGCCGGGCAAGCCGGACGAGAGCGAAGTCGTCGCCCGCATCGGGGCGGACGACCCCGCCGCCCGAGTCCAAGCTGCGCCTCACGATTGCTGAGCGGGAGACGCTCCGCCAATGGATTGCCGAGGGTGGCGAGTACACGAAGCATTGGGCCTACGTGCCACCGGTGAAGGCCGCCATCGCGCCGGGCGATGTTGGCGCCATTGACGCGCTCATTCTTCAGCGACTGAAGCAGGACAACTTGACCCTCTCGCCGTCCGCTCCGGCGGAGACGCTTTGCCGCCGTGTTTATCTAGACCTCGTCGGCGTCCCGCCTTCGCCGCAGGAGAGCGCGGCGTTTGTAGCGGCGGCCGAGGCCAACCGCCGCGCCGCCGTCGAGTCGCTCGTCAACGAACTGCTCGCCCACCCGGCTTTCGGCGAAAAATGGGCGCGACACTGGCTGGACGCCGCGCGCTACGCTGACACGCACGGGTTCGAGAAAGACATGCCGCGCGAGCAGTGGGCGTGGCGCGACTGGGTCATCAACGCCATCAACAACGACATGCCGTACGACCGTTTCGTCACGGAGCCACTCGCCGATCATAGCATCCTCGTCCTTGGCCACCCGACGGCGAATGGCGATATGTACATTGAAGCTGCGCCCAAGCGATCGGGGATCACTGCTGTGCGGATAGAGGCGCTGCGCTACGGCGATCTGTCGTTCGGTGGGCCAGGTCGCAGCCCCGACGGAACATTTGCCATCAGCGAAGTTACGGTTTTCTCCAAGGCGCCCGGAGAAAAAGAATGGCAGGCGGTCAAGCTGGTCGGGGCAAGTGCGGATTTCGCTGAGTCGGTAAAGAAGGTGGAACCGTATTTTAAGAAAGGCGACAAATCAAAACCGGAGACACGAACGGTTGGCCCGGCCAGTTTTCTCGTCGATGGCAAACTGGACACTGCGTGGCGCAGCGACCGTGGGCCAATTTTGCGCAGCACCGATTCGGTCGCGATGGTCCGCTTGGCCAAGCCGCTTGAGCTTCCGGAAGGAGGGCGAATCAAGGTGCGCCTTGAAATGCATCATGGCGGTGACAAAAGCCCCGCGAATTTTCAAGTGGGCCGCGTGCGTTTCGGCGTGAGCGATGCGCCCGCCCCGAAGCTACCGCCATACGACCACGCCGCCACGCTGGCCTTGGCCAAGCGCGCCGGAGAGCGCACCAATCGCGACCAAGCGGCGATATTCCGGGCATGGCGGCAGAGCACCAAGTCGTTCGCCGGGGCCAACGCGAAGATTGCCACACTTGAAAAAACTTACCCCCAGCCCCGGACGAGCGTGCTGCATCTCACGGCGACACCGGTTCAGCACCATCGCGCCACGCATCTGCTCGATCGCGGTGTTTGGGACAGGCCGAAGCACGAGGTGAAACCCGGCACGCCGGCCATTCTTCATCCGCTTGAGGCGGCCGAGCCGACGCGGCTGGATTTTGCGCGGTGGCTCGTGGACAAACGCTCGCCGCTCGCCGCCCGCGTGCAGGTCAACCGCGTTTGGCAGGCGATCTTCGGCGTGGGGCTGGTCGAGACATCGGAGGATTTCGGCGCGACCACGGCGCAACCGGACCACCAGGCGGTGCTCGATTGGTTGGCGGTGGATTTCATGGAAAACGGCTGGAGCCTCAAGCGCTTGGTTCGGCAAATTGTCAGCAGCCGAACGTACCAGCAAAACTCGAACGCCACACCCGGGTTGCTCGAGGCCGATCCCGGTAACCGGCTGTTCGCCCGCGGACCGAGATTTCGCGCCGAGGCCGAAGTGGTGCGCGACATCGCATTGAGCGCGGCCGGTCTGTTGTACGCCAAAGTGGGCGGCCCGAGCTTTTACCCGCGCGTGCCGGCGAGCATGCTCGAGTACAATTTTTTCAAAGTCGATTACTGGGATGTGCCCACGGACGAGGAGCGCTACCGCCGCTCGCTTTACCTCTTTCGCAAACGCGCCATGCCGGACCCGGTGATGGCGTCGTTCGACGCGCCGAACTCCGACTTCGCCTGTGCCCGGCGCACGCGCTCGAACACGCCGCTCGCCGCGCTCGTGTCGCTCAATGAGCCGGTGTTCGTCGAGGCCGCCCAAGCGATGGCGCTGCGCATCCTGCGGGAGGGCGGCGGCACCGAGGCCAAGCGCATCGATTACGGTTACCGCTTGGCCACCGGCCGGGGAGTCAAGCCAAGCGAGCGCGACGAAATCCTTTGGCTGCTCGTGTCGCAACGCAAGCGTTTGGCCGAGGGGTGGA
>CAUZVJ010000133.1:0-6756 GCA_963583225.1 Verrucomicrobiia bacterium | reverse complement strand
AGGTCGATCCCAAGCTGCTTGAGACTTACGAAAAACTGGGCGTGCCGCTGCACGAGCGGGCGCGGCTGGCCGGTGTCGCGGTGGACGCGGTGTTCGACAGCGAGTCGATTGGCACGACGTTCAAGGCGGACTTGGCCAAGGCGGGGGTGATCTTCTGCTCGATGTCCGAGGCGGTGCAGGAACATCCCGAGCTTGTCCGGAAATATCTCGGGACCGTCGTGCCGTACACGGACAACTTTTATGCCACGCTAAACTCGGCCGTGTTCAGTGATGGCTCGTTCGTTTACATCCCCAAGGGCACGCGCTGCCCGATGGAGTTGAGCACGTACTTCCGCATCAACGCCGCCAACACGGGGCAGTTCGAGCGCACGCTAATCATCGCCGAGGAGGGCAGCCACGTGAGCTATCTCGAGGGCTGCACCGCGCCGATGCGCGACGAAAATCAACTGCACGCCGCCGTGGTGGAACTGGTCGCGCTCGACAATGCGGAGATCAAGTATTCGACCGTGCAAAACTGGTACCCCGGCGACGCGGAAGGGCGTGGCGGTATTTACAACTTCGTGACCAAGCGCGGCATCTGCAAAACCAACGCCAAGATTTCATGGACGCAGGTCGAGACCGGCTCGGCGATCACGTGGAAATATCCCAGTGTCATTCTGAAAGGCGACAACTCGGTTGGTGAATTTTACTCCGTGGCACTGACCAACAACATGCAGCAGGCCGACACCGGCACGAAGATGGTGCACCTCGGCAAAAACACCCGCAGCACGATCATCTCGAAGGGCATCTCCGCCGGACGCGGGCAGAACAGTTACCGAGGGCTGGTGCAGGTCGGCAAAAAGGCCACCAACGCCCGCAACTTTTCACAGTGCGACTCGCTGCTAATCGGCGACCAGTGCGGCGCGCACACCTTCCCGTACATCGAGGTGAAAAACACCACCGCCAACATCGAACACGAGGCGACCACCTCCAAGATTGGCGAGGACCAAATCTTTTACTGCAACCAACGCGGCCTCGAGACACAGGACGCCGTCAACATGATCGTGAATGGTTTCTGCAAGGAGGTCTTCCGCGAGTTGCCGATGGAGTTTGCCATGGAAGCCCAGAAACTCCTCGACGTCAGCCTCGAGGGCAGCGTCGGCTAATTTTTACAACAGAATGCTACAGATAAAAAACCTACAAGCGGGGATCGATGACAAGCCGATCCTCAAGGGAATCGACCTCACGGTGAACGTCGGCGAGGTGCACGCCATCATGGGGCCGAACGGCAGCGGCAAAAGCACCCTCGCCGCCGTGCTCGCCGGGCGCGACGGCTATGACGTCACCGGCGGCGAGGCGCTTTACAACGGCAACGACCTGCTCGACCTCGCGCCGGAGGAGCGCGCCCGCGAGGGGGTCTTTCTGGCGTTTCAGTATCCGGTGGAAATCCCCGGCGTGAACAGCGCGTACTTTTTGCGCTCGGCCGTCAATGCCGTTCGCAAGCATCGCGGCGAAGAGGAACTCGATGCGATGAATTTCCTCAAGGCCGTGAAAGTGAAAATGAAGGAGCTTGGTTTGAGCGAGGATTTCCTCAAGCGCCCGGTCAACGCCGGCTTCTCCGGTGGCGAAAAAAAGCGCAACGAGATTTTGCAAATGACGATGCTTGATCCGCGCCTGGCCATTCTCGACGAGACCGACTCGGGGCTGGACATCGACGCACTGCGCATCGTCGCCGACGGCGTGAACCGGCTCCGGCGCGACGACAACGCGCAAGTCGTCATCACGCATTACCAGCGGCTGCTCGACCACATCGTGCCAGACTTCGTGCACGTGCTGCACGACGGCCGCATCATCAAGTCGGGCGACAAGTCTCTGGCACTCGAGTTGGAGGAGAAGGGCTACGACTGGCTGGTCAAGAAAGCCGCATGAGCAACGTTGCCACCACAGACCCGGCCACCACGCCGGTCGAAGCGTTTGCCCGGCTGGAGCAAAACGGTGCGACGATGATGCCGCTCCGCAAAGCCGGCTTGGCCCGGTTTGCCGAAGCCGGTTTCCCGACGCTTCGCGACGAGGATTGGCGCTTTACAAACCTCAAGCCACTCGCCGAATTGCCGTTTCGGCCAACGCTCACTCCGCTTGGCCAAGCGCTTGGCCAAGAGCAACTTGGCGATGTTACGTTTGGCCAGCTGGACGCTGATCGACTGGTCTTTGTCAATGGGCATTTCAGCGCCGACCTGTCGCAAATCGCCGACCAGCCAAGCGGCGTGACCGTCACCAACTTGGCACACGCCGAAGGCGAACTTGGCTCGCTTTCCGGTGGCGATGACAACCCGTTTGTTGCGCTCAACGATGCGTTTTTCACCGACGGTGCTGTCATCCAAATCGGCGACGGCCAGCGCTTGGCCAAGCCGGTTCATTTGCTGTTTGTCACCACGGCGAGCGAGGACGGCGACACGGCGCACATCCGCAACTGGATTGACGCCGGGTCCAACGCACAGGGCACGATCATCGAGTCGCACCTCTCGCTTGGCCAAGCGGCGACCGTGACGAATGTCGTCACCGAGTCGCGCATCGGCGACGGCGCAAACATCGAGCACATCAAATTTCAGGATCAATCGGTTAGGGCGTTTCATCTGGCCTCTCTGCACTCCGAGCTGGGGCGTGATGCACAATATGCGTTCCACTCGATCGTTCTAGGCGGGCGGTTGTCACGCAACAACCTCCGCATGCGCTTGGCCCAGCCGGGCATCGAGTGCGTGCTCAATGGGTTGTACATGCTGCGCGGCCAGCAGTTGGCCGATCACCACATGCTTGTCGAGCACGCTGCAGCGCACTGCGACAGTCACGAATATTTCAACGGCATCCTCGACGACCAGTCGCGCGGCGTTTTTCACGGGCGCATCCTCGTGCAGCCGGGCGCGCAAAAGACCGACGCCAAGCAGACCAACAAAAACCTGCTGCTCAGCGACGACGCCACGGCGAACACCAAGCCGCAGCTCGAGATTTATGCCGACGACGTGAAGTGCACGCACGGCGCGACGATCGGCGCGATGGACGACGACGCGATTTTTTATCTGCGCACCCGCGGGCTCGACACCCCCACTGCGCGGCGAATGCTGTTGCACGGGTTCGCCGGCGAGATCATCGAGCGCATCCGGCACGACGACGCGCGTGAGGAACTCGACGCACTGGTGTGGGATCGGCTCGAGGTGGAGCACCAACTGGACTGAACCGTGGCGAACTTTTTGGACACAACCGTCGATGAACTGATTGAGAACTTCGAGTATCTTGGCGATTGGGAGGAGCGGTTTGCCTACCTCATCGAGCTGGGCAAAAAGCTGCCGCCCCTCGATGAGTCCGAGATGGTTGAGGACAACCGCGTGCACGGCTGCCAGGCGACCGTCTGGCTGCGGATGCTGCCCATCAACGGTGAGCCGCTGGCATTCGAGATTCGCGCCGACTCGGACGCCTTTATCGTCAAAGGACTGATCGCCGTGTTGCTGCTGGTTTACAGCGGCAGGACCGCCGAACAGATCATGGCCACCGACTGCACCGGGACATTTGCCCGGCTTGGCCTCGACAAACACCTCAGCCCAACCCGCCGCAACGGCCTGCACTCGATGGTGAGCCGCATCAAAGCCCTCGCCGCCGAGTCGGTCGCACAGACTGTTTGAGAATGGAAACTCCCGGCCCCATCGCCCTCAGCCGCGACGTCGAGGCGTCCATCGTCCCTTCGGGCGACAAGGTGACGCTGAAAAAGGGCGAGACGGCGCAGGTCACCCAGACGCTCGGCGGCACGTTCACGGTGATCGTCAACGGCAACATGTTTCGCATCGAGGGAAACGATGCCGACGCACTTGGGCTCGATCCGGTCAAGACCCCGGCGGAAGAATCCAAGCGACCGGAAACACTCGACGACCTAAAGCAGCAGATCGAAACGCAACTCAAGACAGTTTACGACCCGGAGATTCCGGTGAACATTATCGACCTTGGCCTCGTGTACGACAGCACGCCGACGCAGATCGACGGCGGCTGGCGGGTCGATGTGAAAATGACACTCACCGCGCCCGGTTGCGGCATGGGGCCGGTGCTGCAACAGGACGCACAAAACCGGCTGCTCTGCATCGAAGGTGTCGACGAGGCGGATGTGCAACTCGTCTGGGACCCGCCCTGGAGCCACGACATGATGAGCGAGGCGGCCAAGCTGCAACTCGGCATGATGTGATGAGTGCGCCGACGGAAACAACGAACTTGGCCAAGCGTGACGACTTCCCGATCCTGCGCGAAACCGTCAACGGCCACCCGTTGGTTTACCTCGACAATGCCGCCAGCAGCCAGAAACCGCAGCCCGTCATCGATGCCATTCGACACTACTACGAACACGACAACGCCAATGTGCACCGGGGCATCCACGAGTTGAGCAACCGGGCCACAGAGGCGTACGAAGGCGCGCGCCAGCGGGTCGCCGATTATCTCAACGCCGAATCGCGGGATGAAATTATTTTCACACGGGGCACCACCGAGGGGCTGAACCTCGTCGCCAACACTTGGGCGCTCGACAACCTGCGCGAGGGCGACACCATTTTGCTCACCGAGATGGAGCACCACAGCAACCTCGTGCCGTGGCAAATGCTGGCCCGCCGTGTCGGCGCAAAACTCGACTTCATCGAGGTCACCGGCGACGACGGTCAACTGGATCTGCAGTGGCTCGACGAGCAACTCGCCCGCGCCCGAATGCTCTCGCTCACGCACATTTCCAACACCATGGGCACGGTCAACCCGGTCGCCGAGATTTGCGCCCGCGCCCGCGCCGCCGGGGTCGTCACCGTGGTGGACGCCGCCCAAAGTGCTGGTCACACGCCGGTCGATGTGCAGGCGATCGGCTGCGATTTTCTGGCTTTTTCCGGGCATAAAACCTGCGGGCCAACCGGAATCGGCGTGCTGTACGGCCGCCGCGAACTGCTCGAGGCCATGCCGCCGTATCAGGGCGGCGGCGAGATGATTTTGAAGGTCGAGTACCGCGATTCCACATTCAACGTCGCGCCGCACAAGTTCGAGGCCGGCACACCAAATGTCGCCGGGGCCGTTGGCCTTCACGCGGCGCTGGACTATCTCGACGCCGTCGGACTCGACGCAATTTTCGAGCACGACCAGCGCTTGGCCAAGCGGGCCTGCGAGCACTTGGCCGAGATCGATGGCATCCGAATTTTCGGGCCAAGCGAAGGCCGATCGGGCGTGGTGAGTTTCGTGCTGCCGGACGCCCACGCGCTCGACCTGGCCACGATGGCCGACCAAAAAGGCGTCGCGCTGCGGGCAGGCCATCACTGCAATCAACCACTCCTGGCCAAGCTCGGGGTCGCCGCGACGGCACGAGCCAGTTTTTATTTTTACAACACCGAAGCCGAAGTGGATCACTTCATCGAGGTGGTCCACCAAGTGCGAAAACTGTTTGTCTGAATGAGCGAAACCGTCACAGGAAATTCTCCGATGCGGGAGGTGCTGGAAGTTTTTCCTGGGGCGCAGCGGGCTTTGTTTCGCAAGTACCACATCGGGGGATGCAGCAGTTGTGGGTTTCAACCAGGCGAGACACTCGCCGGAGTTTGCGAGCGCAACGGCGAACTCCCGGTGGCTGAAGTGTTGGAGCAGATTCGTCGGAGCCACGAGGAAGATGCCCGCATTTTGATCGAGCCGTCCGGCTTGGCCAAGCGGCGCGAGACGGGTGACGATGTTCGCTTGGTGGACATTCGTTCGCGCGAGGAATTTGAGGCGGTGCAGATCGACGGCTCGCAGTTGCTGACGCAGGATTTGATGCAGGAAATTCTCGGCAGTTGGGACAACGACCAGTTGTTCGTCATCGTCGATCACACCGGCGGCAAGTGTCTCGATGCGGCAGCTTACTACCTCGGCCACGGCATGCCGAATGTGCACGCCCTTCGCGGAGGGATCGACGCCTGGTCACTTGAGGTCGACTCCTCCATCCGCCGCTACACGCTGAATTAAAATGAACGACGAACTTCAAAAGAAAGTCGCCGAGGCGATCAGCAATCCGAAAAATGTCGGCGAGATGAGCAACGCCGACTCGGTCGGTACCGTGGGAAATTCCGAGTGCGGCGAGATGCTGCGCCTGTGGGTGAAGTATAAAGAACAGGACGGCGAAAAGATCATCGACAAGGCCACTTTCCAGAGTTTTGGCTGCGAGACGGCGATCGCCGTGGCGAGTTTGGCAACTGAATTGATCCAAGGCAAAACCGCAGCCGAAGCGCTGGAAATGAAGCCGGAGGAACTCTCGGGCGATCTCGGCCCGTTGCCGCCGATGAAGATTCACTGTGCCGAGTTGGTGCAGGGCGCGCTGCGTGACGCGCTCTCGCCCAGGGAACAAACGCTTGGCCAAGCGGAGTCGCCGGCCAATATGACCCCCACGCTCCGGGACAGCCTCAATGACGGCCAAGCCAAGTCCGGCGGCATCAACATCCGGTTCCTCGACGAGTAGCCTTGGCGCTCAGACTTCCTTGACGACTCCCCAGTGGACGTCGAGTTGTTTGGTGAGGTAAAGCCGGATGCCGTTCACGAGTGCTTTGGATTCCAGCTTTTGTCCGGCGGCGACGATCTGCTTGAGCGTCATGCCGGGTTTGATGCGGAAACTTTCCTGCGCGATGACCGGCCCTTCGTCGAGGTGCATGCTCACGAAATGCGCGCTCACGCCGGCGATCTTCACGCCGTGCTCGTACGCCTGCCGGTACGGCTGCGGGCCGGGAAAACTGGGCAGCAGCGACGGGT
>CAUZVJ010000132.1:0-6763 GCA_963583225.1 Verrucomicrobiia bacterium | reverse complement strand
TAACCAACTTATCGGCTGACTGATTGTCGTCTCCCTTGGGATCATACAAGAAACCATTCCAAACATTCTCGATCAAGATGTGAATCCCACGCCGGGCTGCCAATGGTAGCGCCTTTTGGATTTGCTCAATCGAGCGATCCCAAACCTGCTGATGGTTTTCGTTCTCCGCATCGCGAACCGCGCCCGGCACGAGCAGCACCGCTGAGCCGCCGACAAAGTGACTGTCGAGGATCGCCGTCTTGAGACCTTCCAGCCCCTTGCGGCGCGTCTTGGCATCCGGCGAAGAGAGCCGCGTGCCCCAGTGGATTGAATCGACAACGCCGTGAATCGGCAGGCCCACTTCGCGACTGGCGGCCAAGGCTTCTTTTTTATTCACGCCTCCGGGGCTGTTGAGTTCCACCCCGTCGTAGCCGATTTCTTTCAGCGCACGAAACTTTTCGGCGATGGAAAGTTTCCCCCGGAACATGCCGAACTTGATCGACTTGAGAATGCGCGACTTGAGGCGCGGCTTGTCGTCAATCTCCGCTTGGCCAAGCGCCGGCAGCGCGGCGGCCGCCAAGGCCAAGCCGCTGGCTTTTCCGTAGTCGCGCCGACTCATCTTGGTTTGAGTCATCTCTTCAAACAAAAGGCGTGATGCCCGGCTTGGCCAAGGGCGGCGGCGTGTGCTTGCCGGTCTCCCAGTTTATGTCCTTCGGGTAGCGATCCTCCTTTGCGTTGAGAATCTGCTCGTAGGTGATTTCCTTGCCGGTGTAGGCGGCCGTTCGGCCCATGATCGCCATCATCGTGCTGAGCGCCATGCGGTCGCCGTTGTTGATCGGTTCGCCGGCTCGGATCGACTGGAACAATTCGTTGTGCTCGATCTGGTACATGTTCTCGCGCTTGCCGTCGTAGGTCCACCGGCCCTTGGCGTTCTCGATGAAGATTCCGCGCGCGATGTCACCGCGGCCCTTGGTGCCGAGCAGGTAATCGCTGTTCTCGTTGTGGCAACGACTCTGCTGGCGCTGGGCCATGAAGGCGCGCACGCCTTTCGGGTATGAGTAGTTCACCTCGATGTGGTCAAAGATATTGCCGCTATTGTTCGGGATGCCGCGTCCGCCAACGGCGGTGCAACTGACCGGGGGCTCGTCCCGCATCGCCCAGGCGATCTTGTCCACGCTGTGCACGGCCTGCTCGACCAGGCCATCGCCGCCGAGCCATGCGAAGTTGTACCAGTTGCGCACCTGCCACTCGATATCGCTCCACTCCGGCTTGCGTGCGGAGTCCGGCTGCATCGGCTTGACCGGCCCGGTCAGATAGGTGGCGTAGATCGACTGGATGTCGCCGATCTCGCCGCCTAGAACGCGCTCGTAAAAGGCGCGCCGCTCATAGTCGTAGCGCCAGCAGAAACCGGCGACGATCGCCAGGTTCTTCTGCTTCGAGATCTTCACCGACTCCATGATCGAGCGCACACCCGGCGCGTCGGTGGCCATCGGTTTCTCTATGAAACAATGCTTGCCGGCCTCGACGACGGCGCGAAAGTGCATCGGACGGAACCCCGGAGGCGTGGCGAGTACAACGAGATCCACCCCGCTGTCGATCAGCTTTTGGTACGCGTCCAGCCCGACAAACTGGTGTGGCACATCCACCTTTTTCTCGTGCCGCTTCTTGAGGCCGTTCACGGCGCGCTCGACCTTGTCGGGGAACACGTCGGCCACGGCGGTCAACTTGACATTGTCATCGGCCGAGAGCGCCTGATTGGCCGCGCCGGCGCCGCGCCCGCCGCAACCGACCAGTCCGACGCGGATGGTGTCGCTGTTCTGCCCGTAAGCACTACTGCGTGAAATCAAACTCAGCGTGGCGGCACTGGCCACGGCTGCAGTTGAGGAGGTCCTTAGAAAATCCCTGCGAGTTGTCTCGCCGTCGGATGTCGTTTTGTTATTCATGGTAATTGCCAGAAAGCGGGGAGGCTACGCATCCCCAAAGTCGAGTGCAAGCCAAGTGCTTGACCAAGCTTATTTGATATTTGAAAAGTCGGTGCCGCCGAGAAAGTCGTTCACGATTTTCTTCACCAAGCGGCCGTCCTTCGTCGATTCCTTGTAAACTTTTTGCCAAGCCGGGTCGGCCGAAAACGCCTTAAACGCTTTGTTCCGCGCCTCGCGACTTGGAAAAGCCAGCATGTAAACAAGCTTGTTTTCCTTGTTGTCGGTCGGCACCCAGTAGCCGACGTTGGTCATGCCGTGCTTCTTAAACAGCGCCACCGTGTGATCGCGAAACCGGGCCAGCAGCGCGTCGAGCTTGCCCTCGTTGGCGTAGTAGGTGCGAATCTCGAAGACGCGGTTTTTCTCCTCAGCTTGGGCGATATCCAAGCCGGCGACCGGGCTGCAGAAAAACGCAGCCGACAATAAAAACAGACAATGATTTATTTTCAACATAACTTAAATGTTCCGCGCGCATCGCAACACCCCCCGCCCCAACTGTCAAAATCTATTTGCGATTGCGCCCCTTGGGCTTGACGCGAAGATCCCACGCCTCGACCCACTTTTCATCGGCGAACTTCATGCCGAAGTCGCTGACGAGACGGCGACTCATGTCGGCGAGATGGCCTGCGCCATAAAAAATCCCAACCCGTTTTTTGCCCTTGGCCAATTGCTCGCGCAGCACGCCAAGCGCGATAAGGTTGCGTTCGGTGATGATGGTCGAGCCCTTCTCGCCGCCCAGCGTGTCGAGGATGTCCGTCTCGGCGAACTGCTGAGCCATCACCCGTTTCAACGCCAATTCGCGGTCGCTGGAGAAAAACGCGAACAACAGCGCGAAGTCACTTGCGCCGGCCTGCTTGTTCGCCCGTTGCTGTGCCAGGCTCTGCATGAACAACTGCATGAACATCGTGAGAAACGACTCGCCGCGATCCTTCATTTTTTGGGCGAACTCCTCCGGCGACATGTCGGCGTGAACCATGTTGGGCGCGTCGTAGTCGATCCCGTCGAGTTGGAACGAAAGCCCGAGCATGTCCTTCGCGCCGAGTTGCATGCCGCCGATAACCGTCATGCCCGCCTCAAAACTTTTCTCCTCCGCGTCTGAATCCGTGTTGGCTCCCCCATTGGTTTTAGGCTTCGGTTTGTCCCGGTCTTTCCATCGTTTCGGCGAGCCACCGGTTTCATCTTTCTCCGCCACCATCTCGTAAAGGAGCGCGTCGTACTTTTTGAAATTCTTGTCGAGTGTTTGGAAGTAAGCCTTGTCGCCGATGTGGATGGCGCCGATCAGGTCCACCGTTACGCCGGCCTTGGCCAATTTCTCGTCGGTCGGCACAAACCGGATGATCGACGTGTCGAGCGACTGCGGGATGCGCGGGCGCTCCGGGTTCATCGTCATGCGGATGAATTTTTCGGGCAACTCCGATGCCGGCTTGGCCTCCTCCGCAGCCAAGCTGCCAACCCCGCCCATCAGCGCCAACCCCGCCAGCCAGCCTATCCATCGCGTCCTCATTTCCCGACACCCTACTTGGCCAAGCGGCAAATTACCCTCCAAAAATTCGGTTTCTCATGCTAAGATTGTTGGCGGGGCGAAGTAAATCAACTACTGAAAGCATACTACTATGCAAATTACATTTTCCAGAAAGTTCACGAAGATTTTCAAGGCAGTACTGAAGATTTTCAAGGCAGTACTAACTAAGACAAAGACGGCCTATAACAAAATTACCAAGAAGCTAATCCCAAGGACGGCGAAGCCAAGTCCACAGGCGATCAAGTCAAGTCCTAAAAAAATTGACTCAGCAGATTGGCCAGGGCAGTATTTACAATTCCTATCCGACGAGAAGGACGCTTCGCGATACACGAAACGCAACTATAAGCAGGCTCTAAACGAATTCGTTGAATGGTACATCAACACCAACGAGTCGCCGGTTTCCTGGAGAGATTTGGAGCGGAACGATTTCCGACTGTTCCTCCGCCAACTCGGCCGGAAGGAACTCAGCCAACCGGCGATTCGTCTACGGTTCAGCGCGCTCAACTCGTTTTACAAATTCCTCATGCGGCGCGGGCTCGTCGAGTCGTCGCCGGTGAAGGGTGTCACTCTGCCCAAGCCGGCCAAGCGGCTCCCACAATTCCTGACCATCGACCAGATGACCGCCCTGCTCGACGCGCCGCTTCAGGAACTAAGTGCCAAGCGTGGAACGAAGAAAAAAGTCAGTGAAGTGCCGTACCTCCGAGACCGCGCGATCCTCGAGACAATTTACTCCTGTGGCCTGCGCATTGGCGAAATGTGCGAGATGTTGGCCGGTGAAATCGAGCCGGACGAACACGTCGTCAACGTGCACGGCAAAGGCAAAAAGGAACGGCAGGTCCCGATCGGCCGTGTCGCCGTCGGGGCAATCCATCAGTACTGGGAGCGCCTAGCCAAGCCGCCCGCGGTCGACGAGCCGGTATTTTTTGCCACGGAAAAAGAACGCAAAAAAATCTCTCCGCGCCTGGTTCAGTTGAGGTTGAAAAAATATCTCACCGCCTGCGGGCTGGATCCAACTCTCACGCCGCACAAGCTGCGTCACAGCTATGCCACGCACATGCTTGATGCCGGGGCGGACTTGCGAAGCGTGCAGGAGATGCTGGGCCACGCAAATCTCACGTCAACGCAGGTGTACACGCACGTAACCACCGAACGAATCAAACGCGCCTACGACGAAGCCCATCCGCGGGCCTGAGGCCAAGCACTATTCGGTGGCTTGTTGCTCGACGATCGGCGGTGGAGTTGGCGCGGGCTTGGGTTGGGGAAAAATCTGGTAGAGCAGGAGGTAAATAAGCACGCCAGTGATTGAGACGTACATCCACAGCGGCCACGTCCAGCGGGCGATTTTTTTGTGCTGCTCAAACCGCTCCTTCAGCGCGCGGCTGAGCGTCATAAAAATGAGCGGCAAAATCACCACCGCCAGCACGACGTGGGTGAACAACATCACGAGGTAAATCGGGCGGAACCACGCCGGCTCGACGAACCGCGTCATGACCTCGGTATTGATATGGTAGGTGAGGTAGCAGGCCAGAAAAACAGTTGAAGTCGCGAACGCACTGACCATGCAGTTACGGTGCGCGGTCTTGTTGCCTTTTTTGATGAACACGAAACCGAACGTGAGGAACACCGTGGCGAGCGCGTTGAGGCAGGCGTTAATGAGCGGTAAATCCTGTATGGTCATTTTGATGCTTCGTTTAACAGTGTGTGTGCGATGGCGATGGCTTTTTCCTTCCAGCCATCCTCCATGCTCTCAAGCACGCCACGGAGGCGGCCCTGCCGGTCGATCACCACGAAAATGGTGGCGTGGATGAACAAGTCCTCCGGCGTGGTTTGTTCGCCGGGCGGCTTCTCGCGGGCGATGAGTTTCATTTCATCGACGGCCAAGCGCACGATCTCCGCCTTGTCGCCGGTGAGGAATTGCCAGCGCTCGGCGTTCGCGCCGAAGCGCCCGGCAAAGCGCTGCATGACGGCCGGGGTGTCGTGGCTGGGATCGGTCGTGAGGGTGGCAAAGGCAACGTCCGGCTCGTCGGTGAAGTGCGCCTGCAACTCGGCCATGCGCCGGGTCATCACCGGGCACGGCCCGGGGCAGCGCGTGAAAATGATGTCGACGAACCAGACTTTGTCGGCGAACTTGGCCAAGCCGACCTGCTTGGCCAACTGGTTGGTCAGCGTGAAGTCTGTCAACTGCGAGATGACGGGCAAGCCGGGGTCGGCGGGGCTGGAATCCGGAGCGCGTTGCTCGCGGACGAAGGCGAAGAGGACGGCCAGAATCACCACGGCCAAGCCGCCCCAAACAACCCAGCGCACCATTTGCGAGTTGGATTCCATCGTGTTAAAAAAAGGACACCCTGTTCAGAGCGCCCCGGGAATTTTGGTCGGGCCAGGCGTTGCTCAGGCTTTCTCGTCCTTGGGCGACGCAATAGCGGCAGCCTTCTTGACAGCCGGCTTTTTCTTTTCGACTTCAGCCTTGTACCACTCGTTCCACGCGGCCTCATCGACGACTTTCACGGCACCTTTCATTCGGGCGTGGCCGTCGCCGCAAAGCTGGGCGCAGGTAATCTGGTAACGGCCCACCTTGGTCGGCCTGAAGTGAATCGGAATGCGCATACCCGGGATTACGTCCTGACAGACACGCAGGGGCAGCACCTTGAAACAGTGGATGACATCTTTTGAGGTCAGGTCGATGGTGACACTTTTGTGCGTGCCATCTTCGTTTTTGATCATTGGCACCACGATGTCGGACTTGAGCACCTCGATGTCGTCCTCCCAGTACGGCTTTGACTTGTCGATGCCGAAGGGATTGGCACCAGAGACGAAAGTCTTGTGTTGGGCGCCCAGTTTGCCGTCGGCGCCGGGGTAGCGGGCGTTCCACGCAAACTGCTCGGCGGTGACACGGACAACGCTCTCATCGTTGAAATCGGCGGGTTTGTTGACGTAGAAATTCCAGAAATAAATGGCCAGCACAATCAGAACGAGTTCCGCCATGATGATGGTGCCCTCAATCGAGTTGGTGATCGTCTTGGTCTTGACGCCCTTGTAGTCCGCCTTGGGATTGTTGGTGGCGCGAAACTTCCATAGCGCGACGAAATAATAAATGATCCAGCCAACAAAGAGCACCAGCATCAGTAGGTGAACGGCGATGATTAATCCATCAATCTGGCCCCCGTCCTGGGAGACGACTTCCGGGAAGGAGAATGCTTTGATTATTCCTGATAGTAAGTCCATTTTAGACAATTATTCCTTAAACAATTCGGGATCCTCAAACTGGGCGTAGGCTTTGCCGCGC
>CAUZVJ010000131.1:0-6800 GCA_963583225.1 Verrucomicrobiia bacterium | reverse complement strand
CGCAAATACAGAATTGGAACTGATCAGCCTAAGAAATTGCTTGCGGCTGTTGAGTCAGCCCTTGCTGGGCCCAGCTAACAAGCCGTAGAAAATGAAACACCTCCTACTCACAACAATCGCAGCCGTGCTTCTGGTGGGGTGTGGGCCGTCGGCATCTGACGTGAATTGGAAGGATCAAAATGGAAAGACTCTTTTGCATTATGCGGCTTGGAAAGGTCACAAGGAAAGCGCCGAACTGCTAATCGCTAACGGTGCGGATGTGAATGCGAAGGATGATAAAGGTGGGACTCCTTTGCATGTTGCGGCTTGGGAAGGCCACACGGAAGTCGCCGAACTATTTATCGCCAAAGGTGCGGATATGAATGCGAAGATGGAGGATGGCGATACGCCGCTAGATTTGGCCAAGGGTCATACCGAAACCGCCGACCTCCTCCGCAAACACGGCGGTAAGACGGGTGCAGAATTGAAAGCTGCTGGTAACTAAACCAACTCGCTCCACCACCTGAACGCTGACGGGTTCTGGTTCTACTGCAACGGAGTGATTTTCTCGCATATCGCTGACTCTTCCACACCTAGCACTAGATACAGAAAACGGATTTGGGGCTGTCTTTGGAGATTCAGATAAATCAAAATCGTTGCCGCAAACAGAGAAATTCGCCGCTTTCCGAATGATTTATGGATTTTTGGTGTAGAAGCGAAAAAGTGTGACCAAAGGTGTGACCGAGAAAACACCCAAAAATTAAGTCATAGGTAATCAACAGGTTAGAGACTCCTGTAATGAAACACCTCCTACTCACAACAATCCCGAAGAGGCGGTTTTTCTGTTGGCGGTGGAGCGCGCCGCCAGGCTTGCAACCGGGGGCGGGATTCAACAGGTTGAACCCGTTCATTTGATCATGCGAAAAAACAACTCCGTTCGATTTGCGCAAATCCTGGCGATATCACTGGTGATATCCGGTGGCCAAGTCCCGGCCGCCGAGTCGGTGGATGCCGGCTGGAAGGCAGGCGTTGCCAAGGCCAAAATCACCCCGGAACAGCCGCTTTGGCTCAGTGGCTACGGTTCACGCGACCGGCCTTCGGAAGGCACGCGGGTGGATCTCTGGGTCAAGGCGTTGGCGCTGCAGGATGCCGGGGGACGCAAGGCGCTCCTGATCACGCTGGATCTGGTCGGCATCGACCGCGGCATCTCGGTGGCGGTTTGCTCTAGGTTGATTAAGCGGCACGGGCTGGAGCGAGGCCAGATCCTGCTCAGCACGTCCCACACCCACACCGGGCCGGTCGTCGGGGAGAATCTTCGTGCCATGTATTTTTTTCCGCCGGGCATGTGGCAGCGGGTGGAGGCGTACACGAAACAGTTGCAGGAAAAAATCGTGACAACCGCCGGGGAAGCCTTTGGCCGGCTGGAGCCGGCGCGCCTGGCGTGGGGGAGCGGCACGGCGGGCATCGGCGTGAACCGCCGCAACAACACCGAGGCCGACGTGCCGAAACTGCGTGCCGGGGGCAAACTGAAGGGCCCGGTCGACCACGATGTCCCGGTGCTGAGTGTGCACGACGGTGAAGGCCGGTTGGTGGCGGCGGCGTTTGGCTACGCCTGCCACGCCACGGTGTTGAGCGACTACAAATGGTCCGGAGATTACCCCGGCTACGCGCAGGTGTTTTTCGAGCAGGCGCACCCGGGGGCAGTCGGGCTCTTCTGGGCCGGCTGCGGGGCGGATGTCAACCCGCTGCCCCGGCGCGAGGTGAAACTGGCCGAGAAGTACGGGCGCCAACTCGCCGCCGCTGTCGATGCCACGCTGGTAGGTGAAATGAAACCGCTCGCCGCCCGGCTGGATTCCGTTTACCGGGAGATCGATTTGCCGTTCGAAAAAATCCCCACCCGAGCCGAGATCGAGGCCAATCTCAAGTCGGAGAACCGCTACGACCAGGGCCGTGCCCGAATACAGTTGCGTCGCCTTAAAAAAGACAGCCGGCTCGCCCCGACTTACCCGTATCCCGTGGCAACCTGGCGGCTGGGCGATGAACTGACGTTCGTCTCGCTGGGTGGTGAGGTCGTCGTGGACTATGCGCTCCGGCTCAAGCGCGAGCTTGGCCAAGCGACTTGGGTGGCCGGGTACAGCCACGACGTGATGGCCTACATCCCGTCGTTACGTGTTTGGAACGAGGGCGGCTATGAGGGCGGCGGCGCCATGCTTTATTACGGGCTGCCGTCGCGCTGGGACTCGACCGTCGAGCAGCAGGTCATCACCGAGGCGCTGCGCCAGGCCGCCACGCTTCGACAGCCGGCGCAACAGAAATAAAGCCCGCTTGGCCAAGCGGGGGTGCGGATCAACTCGCCGGTGTTTCAGTATACCGGCGCGGCTTTGTTTTGGCGCTTCGCATTCAAGATTTACCGCGTTGCGTTTGCCCTGCCGGCGTTGATCGGGACGCTGCTTCACCTGATCCCGTTCGTCCTGGTTCGGCTGATTTCGCCGAGGTTCGAGGGCATCGGCAAAACGACCACGTCGCTCTACCGCATTTTGGTTGGCTTGCCGTTTTATGGGGTTTGGTACGTGGCCGCTTGGTTTGCATTGCACCAATTCACGGACGCAAAAATCGCCACTGCGTCGGTCGTGGTCATGCCGTTGATTGGTGTTTTCTCGTTCCACTACTGGATCAACGCTGGTGTCGTTTGGCGGTCGTTGCGAGAGGAGGCCAAGCTGTTATTCAATGCCAAGTTGCTGGCCGAGTTGCGCGCGGAAAACCGGGCTGTCAAACAACTGGTCGCAGAGTTGGGCGATGAATATCGCGAAGCCTTCCCCGACAAGTTCACCGATCCCGAAGCGGCGATTACGCCAGCAGCTTTGTCATCACTTCGCCGCTGACATCCGTCAGGCGGAAGTCGCGGCCTTGGTGGCGGAACGTGAGGTGTTCGTGGTTCAAGCCGAGGCAGTGGAGAAGGGTGGCTTGCAGGTCGTGGACGTGAATGGGATCGCGGGTGATGTGGTAACCCAGTTCATCCGTCCCGCCGATAATCTGCCCGGGCTTGATGCCGCCGCCTGCGAGCCACATGCTGAATGCGAATGGGTGATGATCGCGCCCCTCCTTGCCTAGGGTATTGCCCCGGCGCACTTCGTTCATGGGGGTGCGCCCAAACTCACCGCCCCAGACCACCAGTGTCTCGTCCAGCAATCCGCGTTGTTTCAAATCCATGACGAGCGCGACCGCGCCCCGGTCGGTCATGTCACAGTTTTCCTTCAGCTTGGTGTTTAGATTTGAGTGGTCGTCCCAGGTGGAGTGGTACAATTGCACGAAGCGCACGCCGCGCTCGACCATTCGCCGGGCGAGCAGGCAGTTGGTGCTGAATGCCCGGGTGGTGTCATTATCGATGCCATACATTTCTCGCGTCGCCTTGGTTTCGCCGGAAAAATCCAGCAGTTCCGGCGCGGCACTCTGCATTCGAAAAGCCATTTCGTAGGCGGCGATGCGAGAGGCTATCTCTGGGTCGCCGACCTTCGTTTGGTGGATGCGGTTGAGGTCGCCAATTGCATCGAGGCGTGCACGTTGGGAGGCGGCGCTTACTCCCTTGGGACTGCGCAGATGCAGCACGGGATCGGCCGAGGCTCGAAATGTGACGCCGCGATGCTCGGAGGGCAGGAATCCGCTTGACCAATTCGCAGTGCCGGCGTCGATGCCGCTGCCCGAATTGGAAGTCATCACGACAAAGCCGGGCAGGTTTTGGTTTTCGCTGCCAAGCCCATATGACACCCACGAACCCATGCTCGGGTGACCGAAAACCGGAAGCCCGCAGTTCATCAAAAGTTGTGCGGGAGTGTGGTTTGCGATGTCGGTGTGCATCGAGCGGATGAGACAAATGTCGTCGGCGATTTTGCCAAGGTGCGGAATGTAATCCGAATACGCCATGCCGCTTTGGCCGTATTGCTGGAAGGTTCTCGGGCTGGCGAAGATGCGCGCGGAGCCCCGGATCAGTCCGTCGTCCAAGCCGTCCAGCATGTGTGCGGGCACCGGTTGGCCGTGGTATTTCTGCATCGCCGGCTTGGGGTCCATCAAGTCGAGTTGCGACGGTGCGCCGGGCATGAAAAGAAAAATCACGTTCTTTGCGCGCGGCGCAAAATGGGGCTTCGCAATGGCCTCATCCGCCATCAATTGCCACAGCGCAATGCTGCCCAATCCGCAGGCAGTTTCCTGCAGGAACCTGCGCCGCGACTGGAATTGCCCAAGGGTGTGTTCGTCCATCATCATTGTTTTGTAATGAACTCGTCGAGGTTCAGTAACACGCTCGCCACGCCCACCCAAGCGGCCCGCTTGGCCAAGCCGCAGTCCCCGGGCGTGTCGCCCGCCATCGCCTTGGCTGCCTCGGAGTCGTCGTTCAAAATGGCGGCTTGAGTGTCGAGGTATTCTGCCAAGCGGGCGACCTCCCCGGGTTGAGGCGCGCGCGCAAGGCAGAGGCGGAAGGCGTGCCCGAGCCGGGCGTGGTCGCTTTGGCCGTCTTCGTGAAGAATACGCGAAGCGAGCGCTTGGGCGGCTGAAAAGAAGACGGGGTCGTTGAGCAGGGTGAGCGCCTGCAATGGCGTGTTGGAGCGTTCGCGTCGTGTGCAGGCCTGATTATTATCCGGGAAATCAAACGTGACCAGTTGCCCGAACGGCGCTGAGCGCTGGATGAACGTGTACAGTCCGCGCCGGTATTGGTCGGCTCCTTCGCTTACGTTCCATTTCGCCTCAAAGGATTCCTTGATGACGCTTTCCGGCTGGGGCGGTCGAACGCTTGGCCCGCCGAGTGTGCGGTTGAGCAGTCCGCTCACTTCAAGTGTGTTGTCACGGATCAGCTCCGCCGAAAGTCGCTGACGCGAGTAACGAGCCAGCAAAACGTTTTCCGGATCATCTATTTGTTGCCTTGAGTCCTGCCGGTAGGTTGCCGAGGTGGCCATCAGCTTGAGCATGGCTTTCATGTCCCAGTCGCGGCGCACGAACTCGGTGGCGAGCCAATCGAGCAATGCGGGATGGGATGGCGGGTTGCTGCGCGTCCCAAAATCATCCGGCGTCGTTACCAGGCCTTGGCCAAAAAGTTCCTGCCACAGGCGGTTGACGGTGACGCGGGCCGTCATGGGATTGTCCGATGCCACGACCCAGCGCGCCAAGTTGAGTCGGGTGGGCGTACCGGTTGCTTTTGAAGCGTGCAGCACGGCGAGGACTCCGGGGCGCGTCTCGGCTCCACTCTGGCGAAAGTTGCCACGAATGTGCAGGTGCGTGGGACGGTACTCGTGATGTTGAACCATCGTCGGTGCCCGGGTGACGTGAGGGAGCGCCTTTTTTAGTTCGTCGAGTTGGCTCACGAGTTCACTGATTTTCAGCTCCTTGAATTTCTCCTCGTCGATACGCGAACCGCTTCGGAGGAAATAATCCTGCAGCCGGTCACGCTCGGTGAACGTGCGTTCGCTCCGGGGCTTGTAAACGATATTCAATCCCTCCAGTTGGCCTTCGCCAAGCTGCCCGCCCCAGACGAGGCCGATCAGTTCCAGTTCGCGATCCCAAAGGTGATCGCGGCCGGGGTGCGCCTCCGTATCCAGCAGCTTGGCCTCCCAGCGATCCTGCAGCTTGGCCAAGCAGGGAGCGACGGGTGCCAACAATTCACGCCGCTCTTTGTCGTAAACTTTTTTTGCGGCAGCGTAATTCACCGCTTCGTCCGGCAGCGGGGCGTTGATGTTTAGTTCGTCGGCGTTGTTGAAAAAGGCATACAACTCGTAAAACTCCTTCTGCGATACGGGGTCGTATTTGTGGTCGTGACATTGTGCACAGGCAACAGTGAGGCCAAGCCAGACAGTGCCAAATGTGCCCGTACGGTCTTTTACCTGCAGCACGCGGTATTCCTCGAGATCCGCGCCGCCCTCGCGGTTGCTGAGTGTGTTGCGCAGAAAACCGGTGGCGATGCTCTGCTGCGTGGTGGCGTTGGGCAGTAGGTCGCCGGCAAGCTGCTCGATGGTGAACCGGTCAAACGGCAGGTTGCGATTGAACGCCTCCACCACCCACTGACGCCAGCGCCAAGCGACGGGCCGCAACTGATCGGTCAGATACCCGTCACTGTCGCCGTAATGTGAAAGATCCATCCACCAGCGCGCCCACTTCTCGCCAAAGTGCGGACTGGCCAGCAGTCGATCAACGCGTTTTGTGTATGCGGCATCGGGGTCAATTTTATAGTCGGACTCGAATGCCGCAATTTCTGCAAGCGTAGGCGACAGCCCGGTGAGGTCCAAGTGCAAGCGTCGAACCAACGCCGTCCAATCTGCCTCGGGTGACGGGTGTTCCCCTGCATCCTCGATGCGTTTTAAGACAAACCGATCGATGGTAATGCGCGGCCAAGCAGACGCTGAAACCTGCGGCGGAACTGGTCGTTTGGGCGGCACGAAAGCCCAGTGCGGCTCAGCGCCCGCAGAGACATCAACTGCAAAAACAGTGATCGATGCCAGTAGTGAAAGCCGCAGGAAATTCATAGGCGCATCTTTATGCGGCACCTCTCCGACGGGCACAAGGCAAACAGCCGGGGGTGGCTTGGCCAAGCGCCACCAGGTCGATGCGGCCTTTGCTGTCAACCGGAGTGCAACCGATGCCAAACACCGGGAAGTCCATACCCTTGAGAACCCAGAGATCTCGCGAACAAGCACTTAAGATTACCCATCGCATCATCATCCGTCGGCGCAAGACTGGCGGGCGAACGGCTTATGTTCAAGCTGAGTCAGCCATCAGTTCGTAATCCGGTCGGTCGAGCAGCACCGGCCAAAACATCCGGTATTTCTTCGGCAACCTGG
>CAUZVJ010000130.1:0-6880 GCA_963583225.1 Verrucomicrobiia bacterium | reverse complement strand
TGCCGGGTTTGCCGGGGGCGAGGTGCTGCCATTTTTTGGGGAAACGAATCAGGAGCGGCACGTGCATGCCGCTGTCCAGCAGCGCACGCTTGTGGCGGGGCATGCCACTGCCGTGGTCGCTGTAAAAAAAGATGATCGTGTTTTCCGCGAGGCCGTCGTCCTCGAGCTGTTGCAGGATGGCGCCCACCTCCTTGTCCATCGCCGTGACGCAATCGTAAAAGCGCGCGACCTCGCGACGGATCAACGGCGTGTCCGGATAATACGGCGGCAACGGCACCTTGGCCGGATCATGAATCTCGCCGGCGGATAGCCTGCTCTGCACATCCTTCTTGAACCGCGCGTACGGCCACACCATCGAACGGCTCTGGTGCGAGGTCATCAGGTTGAAAATGCTGAAGAACGGCTGCGTCTTGTCCGGCCGCTTGCGCCAATGCGCGGTGGCGCTGCTCTCGTTCCACGAATGCCTGATGATATCCGCGTAGTTGCCCGTGTTGTAATCGGTCTTCACGTTGTTGCTCGTGTAATACCCACGCGCCCGCAAGTGCTCCGGAAACCCCCGCATGCTTTTGGGGATCGCAAAGCCGGAGCGCATCTGCTGCGTGCTAAGGGAGGGCGGATAACAACCGGTAATCAGGCACGACCGCGAAGGCGAACAAACCGGCGCACTCGCAAACGCCCGCGTGTACCGCACACTCTCCTTTGCCAACCGATCAATGTTCGGCGAAACGGCAAATTGGTCGTCGTAACATCCCAGCACCGGACTCATGTCCTCCGCCGTGATCCAGAGGATACTCGGCCGGTCATCCGCCCGCCCCGCGGCACACCACACCAGCAACAAAAACGAAAACAACAACCGCTTCATTTCGACAAATCCCTTAGCTGCATGTTGCGGAACTTTACCCAGCCGGAATGCCCTTCCGCCCCGTAGGTTTGCAGTGCAATCGGCCCGGGCTTGAGCAGGTACGGCTTGGGGTTTTTGTGGGTGAAATCAACGATCTGTTTACCGTTCAGCCACACCTCGATGTGTGAGTCGACGATTCGGATACTCAGCGAGTTCCACTTCAGCGCCCTGCGGATTTTGTCGTGTTCGTCGCCCTTGGCAAGCCAGTCGTCGAGGTGCAGGCCAACCGGCTCGCCGGCGACACCCCGTCCGATATTCACCTGATACGGCCGCCCCACCCCACGCTCGGTTGGCCGCCGCAGATACACGCCGCTGTTATACTTGCCGTGCTCGTCGATCTTGAAATCGAGCTTCAGCTCAAAGTCACGGTAGTGCTGCTTGGTTTGCAGTATGCCCGAGCGCTTGGAATCACCGTCCTGTCCGGTGACAAGCTCGCCCTTGGCCACTGTCCATTTTGCCGAGCCAATCGTCTCCCAACCGTCGAGTGTGTCGGCAGCCAGTAGCGACTTGAACTCCTTATCGGCGCCCTGCCCCGTGGCTGGCGACAAGGCGAGCCAACTGATGGCTGCAACGATTAATGAAAAGTAATTCAACACAGGGCGGTGGCACCTCTGCGCTTGGCCAAAAGCACCGCACCAAGACGCCAGTGGGGATTGGGGTAATTGCACGCGGCTTTGTACGCACGGAATCCCAAAAAGGCAACGACCGGCTGGAGATGAGGCCGATTCTTTACATGACAAATGGGGGGTCATCTGCTACCAAGCGGTGTCACAGATAATGGCGCGTGTCATATCCATTTTGGCAGCAGTTTTCCTTTGCAGCATGGCACAGGGGGCGGAGGTGGACTTTGCCCGCGACATTCGGCCGGTGCTGTCGGATGCCTGCTATCACTGCCACGGTCCCGACGCCAAGGTTCGCAAAGCCAAGCTGCGCCTGCACGACCGCGAGGCAACGCTGGAGGCCGGCGTGCTGACGGACGGCGAAATGCTGCGACGGCTTACGAGCGATGATCCGGATGAACGCATGCCACCAGCGGATTCCAACCGCCCGTTGCGTGACGGGAATCGCGCCAGGCTGGTGAAATGGCTCCGGAGCGGGGCCGCTTGGCCAAGCGACGATCGGCACTGGGCTTTCGTGCCTCCCAAGCGGCCACGCTTGGCTAAGGTGCGGGACGCCGACTGGCCGCGCAACGGCATCGATCACTTCGTGCTGGCGCGTCTCGAGCGCGAGGGGCTGACGCCGTCGCCTGAGGCCAACAAGCCCACCCTGCTCCGTCGCGTGACGCTCGACCTCACGGGCCTGCTCCCGACGCTCGCGGAACTCGATGCATTCCTGAATGACGATTCGCCCGGGGCGTACGCAAAGGCGGTGGATCGACTGCTCGACTCGCCGCGTTACGGCGAGCACATGGCGCTGGGCTGGATGGAGGCGTCCCGCTACGCCGACACGGACGGCTATCAAAACGACCGGTTGCGCTACATGTGGGTGTGGCGTGATTGGCTGATCAAGACACTCAACGACAACATGCCGTTCGACCAATTCATCACCGAGCAAATGGCGGGCGACTTGCTCCCAGATCGCAATTTTTTCACGCAAGTCGCCACCGGCTTCAATCGCAATCACCGCATTAACTCCGAGGGCGGCTCGATTCCGGACGAGTGGATTGTCGAGTACGTGGCCGACCGCGTTGAGACGATGGGCACGATATTCCTCGGGCTCACGCTGACGTGCGCGCGTTGCCACGACCACAAGTTCGATCCCATCGCGCAAAAGGATTTTTATCGGCTGTTCGCCTTTTTCAACAACATCGACGAGGCCGGCCTCGGGCCGAACAACGGCAACAGTCCGCCGTTCATCAAAGTACCCAAGAGTTGGCCGTATCTGTCGGCGGAGGAGGCCGAATTTGTGATGCCCGAGCCGGTGAAAATTAAGGTGGTGCAAACGTCCGTGCCGCGTCCGCAGCCGGGCGCAACCAACACGGTGATGGTGCTGCACGAGTTGGCCAAGCCTCGCGACACGTATCGACTCGAGCGCGGCGTGTATGACCGGCCGGACAAGTCGGAGAAGCTGCATCCCGCCACGCTGCCGGTGCTCGGCGCTTGGGATGACCTATGGCCAAGCAACCGCCTTGGCCTCGCGCGGTGGCTGATCGACCCAGCGCATCCGCTCACCGCGCGCGTGACGGTGAACCGCATGTGGCAGCGTTACTTCGGCTTGGGCCTCGTGAAGACGAGTGAGAACTTCGGCGTGCAGGGCGAGTTGCCTACCCACCCGGCGCTGCTCGATTGGCTGGCTACGGAATTTGTCCGGCGCGACTGGAACCTCAAAGCGATGCACCGACTCATCGTCACCAGCGCCACCTACCGGCAGTCGAGCCGAATGACATATCCCGGCGACCCGGAAAACCGCCTACTCGCGCGCGGCCCGCGCAAGCGCCTTACGCCGTACGCCATCCGCGATGCGGCGCTGTTCACCAGCGAATTATTGAACGGAAAAATCGGCGGGCCGTCGGTGAAGCCGTACATGCCACCGGGAATCTGGAAGAGCATTTCCAACGCGAAATACGCGCAGGACAAGGGCGAAAAACTTTACCGGCGCGGCATGTACACCTATTGGCGCCGCACTGTGCCGCCACCGACGATGATGGTGTTCAACGCCGCCGCGCGAGAAATCTGCATCGTGCGCAACGACCTCACCACCACGCCGTTGCAAGCGCTCACGATGATGAACAACAAAACCTTCGTGGAGGCCGCGCGGTTCCTCGCCGAGCGCATGATGAAACCGAAAAGCCAGCGGCCGCGCCAGCGCGTGGCGAGGGCGTTTCGCCGCGTGACCAGCCGCACGCCGCGCAAGGCGGAACTCGATTTGTTGATGAAAGATTACACATCTTACCTGAAAGATTTTCGGAAAAACCCGAAAGCGGCAATGAAGCTTTTGTCCGTGGGCGAGAAGCCGCGAGACCTTAAGTTGCCCACCGCACAACTGGCCGCCTACGCGTTGGTGGCAAATACGATTTTCAATCTCGACGAAGCCATCATGCAGAACTGACATGAACCCGTCCGACAAACTCCACACGCAACAAACCCGCCGCGCCTTTCTCGAGCGCAGCACGCTCGGGCTTGGCGGCATCGCGCTGGGCTCGCTGCTCAACGCCCAAGCGGCCAATCGCAACGCCATCGGCGGCTTGGCCGACCTGCCGCATTTCGCGCCCAAGGCAAAGCGGGTGATTTACCTGTTCCAGTCAGGCGGGCCGTCGCAGATGGATCTGTTCGACTACAAGCCGCACTTGGCCAAGCGCTTCGGCGAAGAGGTGCCCAAGTCGATTTATCCCGACGAACGCAAGACCACGATGACGTCTGGGCAAAAAACGTTCCCCGTAGCGCCGACGGGCTTGAAGTTTGCCCAACACGGCCAAGCGGGCACATGGCTGAGTGAGCCGCAAAAATATTTGGCCAAGATCATCGACGAAGTGTGCGTCATCAAAAGCATGCACACCGAAGCCATCAACCACGACCCTGCCGCGACGCTGTTCCAAACCGGCTCAGTACTCCCCGGCCGGCCAAGCATGGGCGCTTGGGTGAGTTACGGGCTCGGCAGCGGAAACGCCAACCTGCCTGCGTTCGTCGCACTGACCTCCAACGGCCGGGCCAAGGCCGGTCAGCCACTTTATGATCGGCTATGGGGCGCGGGGTTTTTGCCGGGGCGTTTTCAAGGTGTGAAATTCCGGGGCCAAGGCGATCCAATTCTTGACCTTTACAATCCCGCCGGTGTCACGCGTGCGCAGCGCCGCCGCATGCTCGATGCGCTCGGCAAACTCAATCGCAGCGAGGCCGGGCGATTCAACGACCCCGCCATTGCCACGCGCATCGCGCAGTACGAGTTGGCCTTCCGCATGCAGTTGAGCGTGCCGGAATTGATCGACATCCAGGGCGAGCCGCAACACATCCTCGACCTGTACGGCCCCGACGCCACGAAGGTCGGCAAATACGCCTACAACTGCCTGCTCGCCCGCCGCTTGGCCGAGCGCGGCGTGCGGTTCATTCAGCTTTATCATCGCGGCTGGGACGCCCATCAAAACGCCCACACGATGGTGCCCGCCCAATGCAAGGACACCGACCAGCCCACCGCCGCGTTGCTGCGCGACCTCAAGCATCGCGGCATGCTCGACGACACGCTCGTCGTGTGGGGCGGCGAATTTGGCCGCACGATTTACTGCCAAGGCAAACTCACGCGCGAACGTTACGGCCGCGATCATCACCCGAACTGCTTTACCTACTGGATGGCAGGCGGCGGCGTGCGAGGCGGCATCACCTACGGCGAGACCGACGACTACAGCGTGAACGTCACCGAAAACCCGGTACACGTCCACGATCTTCAAGCCACCATTTTGCATCAACTCGGCATCCACCACGAACGCCTCACCCACCGCTACCAAGGCCGCTACTTCCGCCTCACCGACGTCCACGGCAATGTGGTGAAGGACGTGTTGAGTTGACGTGGTACCGAGCAACACCCGGTGCAACGCGCAATTAAAAGACGACTTGACTTGATCTAAGCCACACAGTTTTCTGATCAGGGAATCGCAACTATGAAAAATTCAAAAACACGCCGTTCATTTCTGCAATCCGTCGGCCTCGGCACTGCCGCGTTGGGACTGGGAACTGCAGGCTACGCCAAGGACAAACCGATCCAAGGCTTCGAGGAGGCACCGTTCGATCCGAACGCATCCAAAGAGTGGAAGCCAGTTTCAAATCGCAAGATTCGTGTGGGGATCGCCGGTTACGGCTATTGCCGGTTTGGTGCGGCATTCAGCTTTCAGGATCACCCGAATGTTGAAATCGCCGCCGTCAGCGATCTACTCCCGGATCGGCGTGCGGGACTGGCCAAGGCGTGCCGTTGCGAAAAAACCTATCCATCGCTCGAGGAAATGGTAAAGGACGACAGGATAGAAGCCGTGTTCGTGGCCACCGACGCGCCAAGCCATGCGCGGCACTGCATTGAAGTTCTCAAACACGGCAAGCACGTCGCCTGTGCCGTACCGGCCGTTTGGGGATCGCTCGAGGAGGCCGACGAACTTCTCGATGCGGTAAAAACATCGGGCAGGAAGTACATGATGTTTGAAACGTCCTACTACCGCGCCGAACTCTACGCGATGAATCAGATTTTTGAGGCTGGCGGGTTCGGCAAGCTCGTCTACTCCGAGGGAGAATATTATCACTATGCAGCGAAACCTCTCCCGTCGTACAAGGGTTGGCGGGTGGGCAATCCGCCACAATGGTACCCCACACACTCAAACGCCTACTATACAGGAGTGGGTGGAGGCAGTTTCACGGAAGTCTCCTGCATGGGGATGCCCAGCATGACCGACTTCCTGCAACCGGCAAACAACCCATACAAAAATCCGTTTGGCACCGAGGTTGCGATGTTTCGCACCAGCGAAGGGGGCATGTCGCGGATGACCGTCAGTTGGGACACACCCGGCGACCACGGCGAACGGGGCCGGGTTCGCGGGCAGAGAGGGTCGTTTTACGAGCGTTACGACGGGCAGGAAAAGAATCTGCCCGACACCCGGCGTCCGGCGCTTCCTCCCGGCGTCAACGCCGGTGGGCACGGCGGTTCGCACGGCCAACTAACCAACGAGTTCGTCAACGCAATCCTCGAAGACCGACAGCCGTGGATCGATATTGTCCAGTCGCTTAACATGACAGTTTCCGGTGTCGTTGCTCACCTGTCGGCTATGAGAGATGGCGAGTTGATGAAAATCCCCCAGTACAAACTCTCGTAAGAGCCTGACTCCAAACACAGCTCCGCCAGAAAAATGAGTTGCATCAACCGCTCTCTTTACATCGTCGCATTGCCGCTTGTCGCTGCTGCAGCAATCGCCTCGGCCAAGCCGAATATCCTCTTCATCGCCGTGGATGATTTGCGGCCGTCGATCGGTTGCTATGGAGACGGGCATGCCTTCACGCCGAATCTCGA
>CAUZVJ010000129.1:0-6884 GCA_963583225.1 Verrucomicrobiia bacterium | reverse complement strand
CGACGAAGAGGATCCGGCAATACCGTTCAGCACCCGATTGAACGACTTCCCGGCAGTCATCAAGTTTGGCGACTCGTGGAACGCCAACACGACGTTCGAGTTCGTCACCCGCCAGTCGATGGTCGGGTTGGGCGACATCGAGGCACCGACCAAGCAGGTTTACCAATCTGAAATGACGGTGGACGGCCACGGCATCGTCATTCTGCCCGGGCTTGGTTTTCACGACTGCCTGCGGGTCAACGAACTGGTTCAGTACGACACTTTCATAAAAATAGCCGGCGTGATCGAGGACTGGCAAAAAGCCTCAACCGACTACGTCCGCAATTACTACTGGCTGAGCAAGGATATGGGGATCGTTGCCCAGATCAGTTCCGTGCAGGACACCGTGCCTCTTCCGGATGAGTTTTCAACAGCGAGCGCCTTGTGGCGACAGTTTGAAAACAACCACGGCAAATCCACAGAAACAGCCCAGCCGGTGGAGGGGCTGGATATCTCAACGGACCCCAAAGGAAACCGGGTTTTGCTGAGCTGGAAAAAAGCTGAAAATACAGTTGAATATCTGGTTCAATACAGCGATAGTTTGCGCGCAGACAGTTGGAGGGACTTGAAAACAACGTCCGGAAACTTTGCGTTAGACGATATTTCCTCCAAAAAAGCCCGGTTTTACCGGATTGTGTCACTGGAATGACGGAATGAAAACGCAGGCAACCCAGCGCTTGGCCAACCGGCCGGAGCGGCGTCCCGCAGGGAGGCGGCGGGGGCGACAGGCTGCGTTTACCCTCATCGAGTTGCTGGTCGT
The DNA here is from genome assembly GCA_963583225.1 of Verrucomicrobiia bacterium. Lineage (GTDB taxonomy): Bacteria > Verrucomicrobiota > Verrucomicrobiia > Limisphaerales > UBA1096 > UBA1096. Next base: position 6,085 of record CAUZVJ010000129.1, on the reverse strand, counting down.
GATTGCGATCATCGCCATTCTGGCGGCGCTGATGCTTCCCTCCCTGATTCAGGCCAAGAGCGCGGCGCGTTCCATCGCCTGCAAAAACAACCTTCGCCAATACGGCATTGCGCTCAACTCCTACGTCGGGGATCGCGGTCATTATCCTGTTTACAATTTTGACCCGAGCGATGCCGAGGGCAAAAACCAACAGTACTGGCATGAGCGTCTTCTGCCCTACATAGGAACTGATTGGGCCGGCAAGGCTCCCTTCACCTGTTCGGACTACAAGGGCGTGACCCTCTCGGGCAACGACAACGCAGTCGCGCTGGGCAGTTACGGGTACAATGCCTTTGGTGTGAAACTTGGCTACAGCAGCCTCGGCCTTGGCGGTACTTTTAGCCACACTTTAATTAGCGGCGACTTGGACGATGTGCCTGCAGAAGGCTTGAGAATTTCGGACGGGGATGTCCGCTCGACCGCCAACATGATTGGGGTTGGGGATGCCACACTGATTTGGCTGACCAAGCCGATGATAAAGATATTGTATGGCCGGGACGGCAAGGAAGGTGCCAGCGGGATGGCGCACCTGGACATCAACTACCGAAACTTTGTCCAACGCAAAGCCTACCCGCTGAGCGGCAGGATCATCGATGCCACCGAGGCGCGGCACGGGGGGTCGTACAACATCACCTTCTGTGACGGTCATGTCGAGGCGCTCGATCGCACACGACTTCATGAGCGCAGCTTCCGCTCGCTGCGTCGCTGGAACAACGACAACAAGCCGCACCACGACCTGTTGAGCGACTATCAGTCCTGGCGCTGAGTTTCAAGCCAGTCGCAGCCACGACACCTTCAGGTAGGCAGGCTCCTCGTCGGTTTCCGGGAAGTCCGGGGGTTGAGGCGCGGTAAATGATCTCACTATTTTTCGGCCGCCGGACCGGATCCCTTTCCTGACATCCTCCCTGAACTTTTTGCCGGGCAGGCCTGCCGCGTTGCTGCAGGCGAGCAGCATTCCGCCTTTGCGAACCAGTTGTGTTGCGGCCTTGGCCAGGCTGGCGTAGTCGCGCTTAGCTAGGAAGACCCCGGACTTCTTTGAGCGCGAAAAAGTGGGCGGATCCAGGATGACCAGATCATGCGTGTCGCCGCGCTTGGCCAAGCGTTTCATCCACTCGAGAGCGTCACCGTAGATGAAATCGTGGTGATCGGGGTGAACCTGGTTCCGGCGCATATTGTCCCGGCCCCAATCCAGGTATTTGCGCGACAGGTCAAGGTTGATGGTCGTGGCGCCCGCACGGGCGGCGCACACTGAGAACGTGCAGGTGTACGAGAAACTGTTCAGCACCGTGGCGTTGGCCGGTGCAGACTCGAACACGGGAAAACCGGGTTCGACCCGGTTCGACAGGATGCGCTGCCGGTTTTCTCTCATGTCGGGAAAGAGGCCGTGTGAGTAACCCTGCCTCATGCTCAAGCGAAACTTCAGGCCGTTCTCCAGCACGTCAAACATATCCGGGGCCTCCAAGCCCATGACGAGCCGTGGGGAGGCGCTAGCCGTGGTGCTCTTTTGCACCATCCGGTTCAGTTTTTTGTAGTAAACACCCTTGAGGTTGAGCGCGGTTTTCCACTCCTTTGCGGCATTGATCTGCGGCGCGGTGAGTGGCAGGGGTGACTGCATCAACAGGAAATCGCCGAGTCGATCCACGTACAAATCCTTCCAGTCATCCGCCTGGCCGTGGACGAGCCGGTAGGCGTTGGTTTTCGAGTCGCGCCCGGATCGCAACCTGCGAAGCGAGCTGCTGACGGATGGGGGCTTGGTGTTCAACGGACTACCAGAAATGCCACTGGGATTTTCCAGCGTAGCCAAAGCCCTGCGTGATCACCCAAAGTCCGAGAAGGAAATTGGTGACGGCGTGTGCGGTGATCGCGTCTCCGATCCGGTTGGTGCGGAGCACCAGCAGTTGATAAATCATGCCGCAGGCAATGCCGGCCAGCCAATGCTGATGAGTGATGCCAAAGACGATTGACGTGACCAGGAAGGGCTTCGCGCTGAACTGGTTGTGCGCGGTGAACAACCAGTTCGGAGCCAGAATGTATCGGTAAAGGAAGGAGCGGTAAAACACCTCCTCGAGCAGCGGCACCAGCAGCGTTGACCCGGCAATCCGAACACCGGCAAAAACCCAAAACATTGCAGAAGCCGAACCAAAGTGTTTGTGAAGGTCCCATGAGTCATCCGGAGCGGAAAATTTTGGTACCGTGATCCACAGGATGAAAACCAGCGTCCCGGCGAGTAACGCCTCGAAACTGACCGCCCAGCGCATCTCGGACACCAGCGGCCAAGTCACCCAGACCAGCCAGCCCCCAACGACACACTTGGCCAGGTACACCCAGAAATGGGACTCCGGGCCGAAGCTGCCCTGGCAAGCGGTCAGCACGAGAAACACGACAAACGGCAGCACCCTCGCCAGCAGTGGTGAAGCCTGAAGTTTGCCGGACAATGTGTTCATCGCCTGAGGATGGACTGAGTCGCGGTGAGAAACCTGGCCATCTCGGCCTCGGTGCCGATGGTGATGCGCAGCCAACCCCGTACCTTGGGCGAATCAAACCAACGGGTCAGGATTTTTCGTTTCCGCAATTGTTGAAACCAACCGGCTGCCGTGAGGCCGGCCGGCTTGGCGAAGATAAAATTGGCCTGGCTGGGCAGCACCTCGAAGCCAAGCGCCTCGAGCGACTCGGTGGTCTTGGCCCGCAAACGCACGATGTGCTCGAACTGCTTTCGGTAGTGGCCGATGTCCGAGAGGGTCGCCATTGCCGCCGCTTGGCCAAGGCCGTTCACGTTGTAACTGTCGCGAATCCTGTGGAGTGCCCCGATGAGTGCCGGGCGGCCGACGAAGTAGCCCACGCGCTGAAAGCAAAGCGAGTAAGCCTTGCTGAACGTGCGGGACACGATGACGTGCGAGAATTGCTTGGCCAAGCGCAGTGCGTTTTCGTCGGCGAAGTCGACGTACGCCTCGTCCAGAATCGTCACGCCTTTTTGCGCCGCGCAAAGCTTGGCCAAGTCGCGCGTAGGGTAGCCTCGGCCGCTGGGCGCGTTCGGTGTCGTGATGTAAGTGAGTGCTGCGTTGAAATTCCAGTTGCCCGTGCGCAGGGCATCGTTGCCCGGCAGCTCGAAGCCTCCGGGCAGCTTGACTTCGTTTCGCCGCGCACCGTGTATGTCGGCGAGGATGGGATAGAGCGAGTAGCTTGGCGTGAAGTATTGGATGGTTTGCCTCGCGGCTTGCCGCCTGGTTTGGGTGCCCCGTTGGCGCGGCTCGACAAATGCGCGGGTGGCCAGGGCGAGCAACTCATCGGAGCCGTTGCCGACGATGATGTTCTCCGGCTTGCAGCCGTGGAACTTGGCCAAGGCTTCGCGCAGCGGTTGCGCGGTCGGGTCGGGATAAAGGCGCAGGCGCCCATCGGCCGCCGATCGGATGGCGCGGATGACTTTTGGCGAGGGCGGCGCGGGGTTCTCGTTGGTGTTGAGCTTGATGAGTCCGGGAAATTTCGTCTGCTCGCCCGGCACGTAGCCGTTCAGCTTCCGCACCAGCGGGCGGATCAGTTGCTCCGGGGAGCTGCCTTTGCGCTTGGCCGTCATGGGCTTGGGTCATTCGCGAGCCGAATCTCGGCAGACCGGCCGTGGGCGTCGAGCCCCTCCATTTCGGCGAAAGTGCGGAGCGTGTCAATCGACTTGGCCAGGGCGGGTTGGCTATATTTCACGACACTGGTGCGGCGCTGGAACTGATCCACGGTCAACCCGGCGAACGAAGCCCCGGCGCCGCCGGTCGGCAGCGTGTGACTTGGCCCGGCCATGTAGTCGCCCAGGACGGTCGGCGACCACGGGCCGACAAAGATTGCACCGGCGGTGACAATTTGCTTCACGGCCGGCCCGGGGTTGCGAAGCATCAACTCGCAATGCTCCGGTGCGATGCGGTTGGCCAGCGCGATGCCGTCGTTGATCGATTTCACGTGGATCAGCCAGCCGTTTTTCCGGAGCACCTTTTTGATGAATTTCTGGCGGGACAACGAGGGGAGTTGGCGGTCGATCTCCCGCTGCACGCCGGCGATGAGTTTTTTGGAATTGCTGGCGAGCCAAACTCGCTCGTGCCCGGAGCCGTGCTCAGCCTGGGCGAGCAAGTCGGCGGCGGCGAACTTCGGGTTGGCCGATGCGTCGGCGAGGACGAACATCTCGCTTGGCCCGGGCAGCAGGTCGATCGCCACACGGCCAAACAACAGCCGCTTGGCCGCGACGACGTAGGCGTTGCCGGGGCCGAATATTTTCTGGACGGGGCGAATGGTTTTTGTGCCGCACGCCATCGCGGCGATGGCCTGCGCTCCGCCGACGCGGTAAACCTCGGTGGCACCCGCTTGGCCAAGCGCAGCGAGCAGGGCGGCGTTCACTTGGCCGGCTTTGTCGCAGGGAGTGCAGGCGACGATCTCGCGGCAACCGGCGACTTTGGCCAGGGTGACGGTCATCAGCGTAGTCGAGGCCAATGGCGCGGTGCCGCCCGGGATGTACACGCCGACCCGCGCAAACGGATCGAACTTCTCCCCGACCACGCCGCCCTGCGGGTTGCGAGCCTGCCAGTTTTTGCGCAGCGACTGCTTCGCGAAAAAGGCGACGTTCGCCTTGGCCAAGCGGATGGCTTTGCGCGTTCGGGCGTCGGTGGAGCGCCAAGCGTTGGCCAGTTCGGTTTGGTCGACACTCAGTTGGCGCGGGGCCAGCTTGGCTCCATCGAACTTCTCCGTGAACTGAATCAGCGCCTTGTCGCCGTGCTGTTCGACGTTGCGGATGATTTCCCGGGTACGCTGCTCAATGACCGGGTCAAACAGGCTGGAGGCAGCGATGAGCTTGTTCAGTTTGCCGGGGAAGCCGGAATCCGTATATCGGATCAAATTCATCGGGCGGGAAGATAGGGGGATAAGCCCGGAAAAGTCAAAACAGGGAGGGCACGGCGTGCTTGTCAAGTCAGTTCCGCGTTTGAGAGGAGAGAAAAAATAATTTTTGGGTTTGACGGGGCAGGTTGGATTATGTCGTAATCACTAACCTGTTTTATTGAGTTCCCACAATGCCCCGAACAGCTAAGAAAAAAAAGCCGGTTGTAAGTTCTGCGAAGGCGTCCAAGTACGACGCGCACCACACGGTGATCAACAACACCTACGGCGACTTCGCCGACCTGCGCCACCAGTTGTCCGAATCCAAGGAGGATGTGTCCGAGCGCGCCAAGCTGCTGGCGATCTTTGCGGCTTGCGACGACTCGCAGCGTTCGTGGCTTTTGCTGGAGGATTATTTCGACAAACTCAATCTGGCCCGCAAGGATTTCAGCCAGGACGACTGGTGGGGCAGCATGGCCCAGACCCGGGGAGACACGCGGCTTGAAGATTTGGCGTTGGTGTTCATGAAGTCGGGCCGCTCGGTCCCCAATGAGTTGATGCCGCATGCCAACTTTACGCGCTTTGCCCAGGTCGAGCAGGCTGAGAAGGATTATCAACTGTTCAAGGGTCTCGAGGAATGGATGTTCCCCCCGACGCCATCGCACCTGGACGCCCCGCGTGCCGCGCTGCGGGTGGTCGGCCGGTTGCTTGAAGACACGGAGATGCTGGGGCTGCACAAGCTCGGCGTTGAAATTCATGTCATCCGCCCGCGCACCGGCGACCGCGTGAAGACGCTGGACGACATGGCCGACCTGACGATGCGCGCCGCCCACGAGCAGGAACTGTTTCCGGTTGATGACTGGTCGTTCATTCGCTGGTCTTCCGGGGTCAGGCACGACTACGACACGGAGGCGGAGCTGATCCCGCTGGACGGCGCCGAGTTGCTGAAGTGGCTGGTGCAGTGGGGCAAATCCGGCCGGATTGATCTCGAGGGGGAAAAGAAACCGATCGAGTTTCTGGGCCGCATCATCGAGATGGAGCCGCACCTGGAGAAGGCAAAGTCCAACCTGTATTTCACCCACGAGGTGATCCTGCCCGGCAGGAAAACCTGCACCATGGCTGAGGTGCGCTTTTTTGCCGGTGAACCGGCGCTGGCGCTGGTTGGGAGCGAGGTGTTCCTCCTGCGCAACTCCCCCTC
>CAUZVJ010000128.1:0-6896 GCA_963583225.1 Verrucomicrobiia bacterium | reverse complement strand
GGCGCTCAACTTCGTCACGATCAATCCGGCGAAACAACTGCGTGTCGATCACCGCGTCGGCTCGCTTGAGGCGGGCAAGGACGGCGACTTCGCGATTTGGTCGGAACACCCGCTGAGCACCCGCACGATTTGCCTCGAAACCTGGATCGAGGGCAAACGCTATTTCGAGCGGGGCGAAGCACTCCAACTCGCCGAGGCCCGCGCCAAGGAACGGGAGAAACTATTGACCAAAGCCAAGGGCGAAGCCAAAAAAGAAAAGAAGAAGAAAAAGGAAAAAGACGACGAATCCGACGATGCTCGCGCCGCCTTTTTCCGGCGAGCACTCGAGACCGCCCATGGGCTGGGCGTGGTCAATTGTCAGGACTGCATCATCAAAAACAACTGACCACGGGGGGACACAAGCATGACAAAAACAAAACATTTCATTTCAGTTTTCACAATCGCCACGTTGTTTGCCGCTTGGCCAAGCGCCACTGCTGACAGCATTCTGTTTACCAACGCCATCGTCCACACCGTCTCCGGGCCAACGCATTCGCCCGGCTTTGTGCTCATCGACGGCGACACGATCAAAGCCGTCGGCCCGGCCGGTGAACAGCCCAAGTCGGACGGGCAAAAAGTCGTCAACCTCAAGGGGCAACACCTGTTCCCCGGACTCATCGCACCGACGACGGCGCTTGGCTTGATGGAGATAGCCGCCGTGCGCGCCACAATCGACACCAGCGAAGTCGGCGCGTACACGCCGGAGATTAAGTCGTGGCTCGCGGTGAACCCCGACTCGGAACTCATCCCGGTCGCCCGCGCCAACGGCATCACGCATTTCCTCCCGGTTCCCCAGGGCGGCACCGTCACCGGGCAGTCCGGCCTGATGGCCACCGTCGGTTGGGGCTACGAAAACATGCTCGCCCACTCGCCGGTTGCGCTGCATTTGTTTTGGCCGTCGATGAACATCAACCCCGCCGCAGACGACGCTAAAAAACAGGCCAAGAATCGCGACAAACGCCTGAAGAAAATCGACGACTTTTTCGAGGAAGCCCGCGCCTACGCCAAAGCGAAATCCGGTGATGCTCACAAAACGATTCCCAGTTGGGAAGCGATGCTGCCGTTGCTGAGCGGCGAAAATCCGGTGATCATCCACGCCAACTCGCAGAAGCAAATCGAGTCGGCTCTTGACTGGGCGACCAAGCGCGGCTGGCGACCGGTCATCGCCGGTGGCCGCGACGCATGGCGAGTCGCCGCCCGCTTGGCCAAGCACAACGTGCCGGTGATTTTCGAGCACACATTCACTCTGCCGCCACGCGACTTCGACCGGTACGACATCCAGTACCGTGCCGCCGGTATTCTGCACAAAGCCGGAGTGAAGGTTGCTTTCAGCGAGGGCTTGGCCCGGTTCGCCGCCTCGAACGCCCGCAACCTCCCCTACTCCGCCGCGCAATCCGCTGCACACGGTTTGTCCCGAGCAGAAGCGCTCAAAGGCATCACGTTGAACACAGCACAAATCCTCGGCGTGGCCAAGCGCCTCGGCTCCATCGAGTCCGGAAAAGAAGCCACCTTCTTCGCCGCCAACGGCAACATTCTCGACATTCGCACGCAGGTAAAACAAATGTGGATCGCCGGCAAAAAGGTCAGCCTCGCCAACCGCCACACCCGCCTCTACAAAAAATACCGCAACCGCCCCAAACCCGCCGAAAGTAAGTAGGCAACATCCTCGCTTGAATTGACTAATGCGATGTTCGCCAGTACACAACCGGCATGCGTTTATTTTGCGTCCTGTTTTTTACTGTCGCGTTATTACTTTTAGGCCAAGCGGCCGGGGCTGAGAAACCCAACATCATTGTCATCATGGCCGACGATCTCGGCTATGGGGACATCGGCTGTTACGGGGCCAAGCCGAAGAATCTCCAGACACCGAACATTGACAAGCTCGCGGCGAACGGCCTGCAATTCACCAACGGCTACTGCTCCGCCTCCACCTGCACGCCGACGCGGTTTTCGTTTCTCACCGGCAAGTATGCGTTTCGGCAGAACAACACCGGCATCGCTCCGCCGAATGGGCCGGCAATCATCCAGCCCGGCGTCGTAACACTGCCGTCGCTGCTCAAGCGCGCCGGTTACAAAACCGCCGTCATCGGCAAGTGGCACCTTGGACTCGGCGGGCCAAGCGGCCCGGACTGGAACGGCGAACTCAACCCCGGCCCGCTAGAAATTGGCTTTGACTACAACTATCTTCTCCCAACGACCAATGATCGTGTGCCGCAGGTTTATGTTGTGAATCATCGCGTGAAGAATCTCGACCCGAAAGACCCCCTTTGGGTCGGCAACAAAAAACCCAGCGCGGATCATCCGACGGGGAAAACGCACCGGGACACGCTCAAGATGGATTGGAGTCACGGACACAACTCAACCATTCACAACGGCATCAGTCGGATTGGCTTTTACACCGGTGGCCATGCGGCGCGATTCCGGGACGAGGACCTTGCCGACGAGTGGGTGAAACAATCGAACAAATGGATCGAAGCCAACAAGGCCAATCCGTTCTTCCTGTTTTTCTCGTCTCACGATTTGCACGTGCCGCGCATGCCGCACGAACGATTCCATGGCACATCCGGCCTTGGTTTTCGCGGTGACGCGATCGTTCAACTCGATTGGTGCGTCGGCGAACTGGTCAAAACGCTCGACCGACTGAAACTCTCCAAAAACACCCTCATTGTTTTCTGCTCCGACAACGGCCCGGTCGGCGACGACGGTTACAAAGACGGCGCGCTGGAAAAGATGGGCGACCACCGTCCGAACGGCCCGTTCAGCGGTGGCAAATACAGCGTGCTCGAAGGCGGAACGCATACACCCTTCATCACCTATTGGCCTGGCAAAATCGCGAAAGGCACTTCCGGCGAAATGGTTTGCACCATTGATCTCGCCGCGAGTTTCGCCGCGCTCACCGGAGTCGAACTCCCGAAGGACGCCTGCCCCGACAGCTTCGATGTCATGGGCGCGTTGCTCGGCAAAAATGGGGCCAAGGGGCGCCGGCATCTCGTCCAACAGGATAACGGCAAAGGCGGCAACTATGGCTTTCGCGCCGGTAAATGGAAACTGCAACGCCATGACTCAAAGCGCCGACACAACGTCAATGTGACAACAAAATTACAATTTCATCCCGCGTCGCAATACTCACTGTTCGACCTCAGCAAAGATGTACAGGAGAAAAAGAACATCGCCGATAAGTATCCAAAAGTGTTGGAGCGCATGAAGCAACGGTTGCAAAAAATAATCGACGCCGGCCGAAGTCGACCGTAGCAGTCTCAATTACAAACCTCGGCGGCGAGCGGTTAGCAGGATGATGCCACCAATGGCAAGGATCGCAGCGACTGTGATGGCGAGCCAATTTGTCATCGAAAACTTCTGCTTCGGTTCGGTAGCTGCGTTCGATTCAGTCGCTTGGCCAAGCGGGGTCGGAGGCTTGTTCGCGGCTAGGTTTCCGGAGCGGTAGCCAGTTAGCAGTTCGTCCAGTGTGTCGCCGATGAGTTTGGAGCGGTTGATGCCCTGCCCCACGCCGCCCTTGGCCAGGATTTGGCTCATCTCGATCCGTATCTCCGGGCTTTCCGGGTTGAAGCCCAAGTGCTTTGCGATCTCCTGTTTTCTGTCGCGATCCCACTTAAGCGGAACCATAACGCCCTGCATCCATTTGCGGTCGAGACCGCATTCGCAGTTGAGGCCAATGGTGTTCAAAATGGCGCTGACGGTTGGTTGACTCAACCGCTCGCCGCGCAGCACCGGACCGATCATCCGCCCGCGCCCGTACAGCATGACCACTTGCGGCGTGTCCAAAACTTCCCGAACGCCGAGGCTCCAAAGGAAGGCTCGTTCGTCGGCGAAGTCGTCCGGCGATATGACTTCGACCACCGGCGGTTGTTTAATTTCCTTTTCCAATCCGGGCAGCTTGGCCGTGATTTCAGAAATGACTGCGTCGGCCATCGAGCGGATGCGCCGATTCTCTCCGGCATCACGGCCCTCGATGATCAGCACGACGCCGTAGCAGTCGAACACCTGCTTGAGGACGGCATTGCGCCGGGGGGTATCGAGCACCGACTCTAGCGCGTCCCAAGCCGTTTGCAGGATCGGTACACCGCGCTTGGCCAACGGCACGGGGAGGGTTTGTTTTTTGTCAGGCGAAACCAGTACTGCCGTCGGTGCCTCGCCGGTAAAGCCCTCCGGGAGAAACGCCTTGGCCCCTCCTTGTCGCGCTTGGCCAAGCGGTAGCAGTTGCGTCTCAACATTCGAGTCGTAAAACGTGGCGGTGGCGATGGACTGCAGCGACTCGCGCTCGGCTTCCGGCATGGCATCGCCGACGAACAGGTAGAGCCGGTATGGTTCTGAGCCGAGATCGACGAAGCCGACATCGCGCACGTTGAACCGACAGGCCAGCGCATCGGCCGAAAGCAGGCAGAGCAGCAGGATGGCGAGACGTTTTGCGCTGAAATCCACGGGACTACTTCGCGGCGCGGAGTTGTTCGCGGGTGACCTCGAGCGTGTGGATGACGGTCGGGGCAAGCTTGGCTTTTTTGTCGGCCGGCACCAGCTCGATCGTAAGATCGCCGGTCACGCTGATGCCCTCGAACTCGCGGGTGACCGCTTGGCCAAGCGCACCGGCGGCGGTGGCAACGTCGAACGATTTCAGCACTGTCTTGCCCTGCAATTTTACGTCGAACACCTGCCCCGCAACCTCCGGCAAAACAGCGAAGCCCAAGCGGACTGTGTAACGGCCAGTCTGCTCCTTCTCCAGCAGCGGCACCTTGAGCTGGGTCACCCCCTTGAGTGCGGAAGTGAAGAGCCACGGCTTGTCGGTGCCGGCGATGGTTTTGCCGCGCCAATCACGCTGCACGACCTCCGGTTTTCCGGCTTCGCTGAGTTTAAACTTCACGCCGTAGTTGGCGAACGCGCCCTGCCCCACGGTCGTCTTCGGGCGCGGATAGGCAAACCAAACTGTGCCATCCTTTGCGCGCATATCACCGGGCGCGCCGAAGTTGATCGCCAAATGTTTCACCGGCTTGGTCGCGGCCTGGCTGATGAACACCGACCACTCCGCGAGTCCCTTTTGCGGTTTGTGTTTCAGGACAACCGTGGTTCGCAGCGAGTAACTGCAAGTGCAACCGGCGCTCGATTCCTGCATGCTCAACAGGCCGTTCGCGGGGATCATGCTGTTCCAGCAACCCGGCCGAACACCGCCGAAGAGCTGCAGGCCGGTGTCCCGCTCGATGTTCACAATCGCGCCGCTGAACGAGCGGAAAAACAGGTTGTGCGGCGTGGCGGTGACAATGCCGCAACTGTGGCCCGGCCGCAGGAATTCCCAGTCCACGGACTCGCCGGTGATGGGGTGTGTGCGTTTCTGGATTTCGCCGGTGGCGAGGTCGCAGCGTCTCGGCTCGATGTAAATCGTGTCGCCGACAATCGTCGGGCGGCGGCGGTAGTTGAGCGGCTTGCTCCACAGCAGGCTGCCGCTCTCGGACTGCAGCACGGTGATGCGCCGCCAGTTCAGGTCGCCCTTGTTGAACGGCCCCTCGTCGTGGTTGCTGTAATGCCCGAAGAACAGCAGCCGGCCGTCCTGGTACGCAATGCCCAGCTTGGTGCCACCGCAGCCGCTGAGGTCGTATGGGCGATTCCATAATTCGCGACCGCTTGCGGCGTCGAGGCAAATCACCCGGCGCACGTCGTGGTCTTTCTCGGCGAGTTTCTGTTCGCGTTCGGGTATGTAGCTACCCCCGTCAATCTCGGTTTGAACGGCGGCTCTTGCCTCTTTGCGCTCATCGGGGTTGACGTCGTCTTTCAGGAAAAAGACCCGGCCGTCGGCGATCGCCAGCGAGATGTTCGGGATGCCGGAGCCGTCGTGCTGCCACAGCAATTCGCCGGTGCGGATGTTGTACGCAAACACCTTTTCGCTGAGCATGATTTTGTTCGTTACGGCAGTGGGCGCGTGGTCGGGCATCCAGCCCGGGAACGTGTTGATGGCATGCCAATGCAGGCCGCCGCGCTTGAAATGGGCGTAGGCCCGGGCATCGGGGCGCGGGTAAATTCCTTTCACGGTTTTCAGGGTGGCGAGCGCATCCTTCGGCGCGTCGGCCTCGCCCACCCACTCACCGTTTTTCACGAGGGCGTTCCAGAGATAACCGTACTCGCGGGCCAACGGCACGGCGCCGGTGCCGAAAAGAATGTCGCCATCCACGCCGATGTTTCCCCAGCGCAGAGCCTTGCCCCCGGCCTGTCTTGGGACGGAAAACTCGCGCAGCGTGCGCCCCGTTTGCGCATCGAGATGCAGCACGCGATCGTGCGCCGCGACGAACACCGAGTCGTCAGTGGCAACAATGTTCGAGCCGTCCACATCCACCCTCACACGAACCGCGCCGGAGATTTTTCGCTGCCAAAGAAACGTGCCGTTGTAGGCGTCGTAAGCCATCACGACCTCCATGCCCTGCACTATCAGCCGGCCGTTCACGGCGAGCGGGCTGACCGAGCGGGAGTGCCGCTCGACCATGTGCTCCGAGCCGGGCTCGCCGAACCACAGCACGCCAAGCGGCCCCTTCACGAGCCGGTCGTGGGAGGACGAGGTGTTGGCCGTGTTGCCGTACAGGCCACTCCAGCTTCCCGCGCCGTCGAGTTTGCCGCGGGTGAACTTCAGCCAACCGTGCTCCAGCGAAACATCATGGCTGGACTTGACGTTGGCCTTCAGTCCGTCAACGACGTTCGCCACATTTTCCTTCGGCCAATTCGCCACGGATCCCAGCAGCAGCACACCGCCCGCCGGGCGAAGCACGCGCGCCAATTGGCTCACCGGCAACTGGACATCGTCGCCGTGTTGCACGCGCCCGGAGACGATCAAGTTGGCAAAATAATCCGGCAACTCGGCG
>CAUZVJ010000127.1:0-7021 GCA_963583225.1 Verrucomicrobiia bacterium | reverse complement strand
TCGGCCTCCTTCCCGTGGGCCGGTGGTTGCAATCCGGAAGCCAGCATGATTCCAGCGATGGCTGCATAGAGTTTATTCATGGCATGGAAGGTCTTGGTTTGAGCTCTTGGGCCAGTCTTTTTCGGGCTCGGTGCAGCCAGACTTTCACCGAGTTGGGGTTACGATTCATGGCCGCCGCCACTTGATCGATGGTCATGCCTTGGTTGTAAAAGAGCCGAAGGGCGGTGAAGTGGTTGCCTGTTAGCAGCCGTTTCGCCCGTGCCCAGATGTCGCTGCTGGTTTCAGCCGCCATCACTTCGGATCGGGGTGTTTGATCAATGGCTGCCTCGCGCTCTTCCTGCATCGGTTTTTGTTTCCGATAATGGCTGATGGCCAGCCGGTTTGCGATGGTGAAAATCCAGGAGGAAAAGGGGTAGTCGGGATTGAAGCGATCCAGTTTACGGAAGATAATGAGGAAGGTGTCCTGCAGTAAATCCTCCGCCTGATGGTGGTTGCGGGTCTTGGTCAAAAGAAAATGGTACAGCGGTTTCTCGAACTGCCCGACCAGCGACTCGAACGACTCGATGCAGCCGCCCTGCGCCGCAATGGCCATGCGCCGGCTCTCGGCACGCCGTGCTTCCTTCTCCGCTTGGCCAAGCGCCACAGGCGTCGCCTTACCCGGCGCAACCTCATCAACAATTGACGCGCTGTAGTTCATTGGCCCACCTCCTTTGGCAGGAACTCGACCCGGTGAATCTCCAGTTCAGCGTTTTCATCTTGCGACACGATCCAGATGTCAGACAACTCCATGCCGGCCGGCGAACCGGGCAGGTGCTTGGCCTCTGGCTTGAACTGGCTGAGCGGCACCTCGACCTGCCACGGCTCGCCCGCTTGGCCAAGCATCCCGGCCCCGACCTTGGCGGTGTACTTGCCGAAAAAGACACCCTTGATCCGCTGGGTCGTGATGCCGAAATAAACCGGCCCATCCGTCTGGGTGGTGCCCCGGATGCGAACCCTAGAGCCGCTCTCGATCAACACCGGCGGCGAGCTGCTGCACTGCACCGAGAAGCTGGCTACGTAAAGGGTGGTCTTTTTGCCGATGAGCAGCGGGATGGCGCCCAGGCGCACGCTGTTTTTTTCATCCGGCGGCAGCCATTTGCCGGACACCGCGCCGGAACCGGCATGCAGGCGGCAGTTCCACTGGTTCACAGGCTCCGGCTGGCGCGTCGCGGCGAACGGCCGGTTGCGGCTTATGGCGACGACGGCCAAATGATCCGCCACGACGTCCGCCGCCTGGCCGTCGGCCAGCCGCACAACGTTTGCCGTGCCGTTGTTCACCCGCACGATCGTCGTGGAGGAGTGAGCCTCCACATCGAACTGCGCGGCCTCGGCCTCGACCGTGGCGGTCGGCGTCTGGATCGAGACCAGCTTGGCCCCGGCCGTCTGCGCCACCGTTGCCCAGAGATTCCCGTAAGCCAGTTGAAAACCGCGCCGGCCATCGACGTTGAGCAGCCGCAGCCGCGACCGCCCGGCGATGGTCATCAGCGAGCCGCCGTTCAAGTCCAGTTTCACCCAGGCGCTGCTCGAGCGCGTCCGGATCGTGTCGCCGACGCGCAGCACGGTGCCCACTTTCACCTCGTCCCGCACCTTGCCGTCCGCGGCGATGAACTGGCAGGGGCCGAGAATGGCGCTGACCTTGGCCACGTGCCTCGGCGGCGTGGTGGCGATCACGAACGCCGCCAGCAACACAAACGCCGCCGCAACAGCGACCGCCCACTTCCACGGGCGAAACACCGGCGCGGCGACCCTTGCCGGTTGGGGCCTGTGTTGCCCGATGCGCTCGACGTCGGCCACGACGACCGCCTGCTCGGCCACCGTGCGCAGGAAGGCACGCGCCCCGGCATCGCCGCGCAGCAGTTCGGCGGCCTTGGCTTCGTCACTAGGGCCGAGCTGCCCGTTCAAGTGCCGCAGCAAAAGTTCATTCTGATCCTCGCTCAATGCCATTTTGGGAATGATTCAGCCGGCCGGCTGTTCCAGCTTGGTTTCGATGCACTTTTTCAAGGTTTGGTGCAGGCGGGAGAGCCGTTTGTAAATCGCGTCGAGCCGGGTGCCGAGTTGCTCCGCCACCGCCTCGCAGGCGTGTCCGTCGAAGTAACGCCGCTTGAGCAGGTCGCGCGACTTGGCCGGCAACTCCCCGAGGCAGTCCCGCAGTGCTTGGCTTCGGCCGCCGGCTTGGCCAAGCGCTTCATCCGCCCACTCCTGTTCGAGCAGCTCGAGGATCGTTTCGTCGAGGCAGACCGGCGCATTCTTCCGGCGGCGAAGCCAGTCGATGCCCTCGCGGCGGGCGGTGATGAACGCCCATGACATGAGCGCGCCGCCGGACTCAAACTGCGCCCCTTTGGTCATCGCCTTGAGGGCGACATTCTGGAAAATATCCTCGGCAGCGTGTGCATCCCGAACGACCAGCCAAGCCGCTGCCGACACACGGTCGCGCTGGCCCATCAGCCGCTTCAAAATGTCCTGTTCAGAAAGCGCCACTGTTAAAAGAACGGTTGAAGTCGATGAATCCTGACATTGATTTTTTTCCGCTGATTGACTTGGGGGACTTGAGCAAGTTTACTCCGCGCATGCAATTGCGTTTTTTCTCCGTTGGAATGTCGCTGGTGATCGGCTTGGCTGCCTCCGTGGCAGAGCTGCCCAAGGTGGGTTTGAAGCCGGTTTGGGAAGGGCTCGAGACCACTCGGCCGCTTTGGTTTGAGACGGCTCCGGACGGCTCGGGGCGGTTGTTTTGCCTTGAGCAGGGCGGGGCCATCATTATTTTGCCGAAGGACAAAAACGCGGCCAAGCCCAAGCGGGAGGTGTTTTTCGACATCAGCGAGCGCAAGCCGTGGCGCGAAAACGAGGAGGGGCTGCTCGGCATGGCGTTCCATCCCAAGTTTGCGGCCAACGGGAAGTTTTACGTTTACTACTCGCAGCAGGAGCCGATGCGCAGCGTGGTCAGCGAGTTCACCGTGGCCAAGGCGCATCCGAACCGGGCCGACATGAGTTCGGAGCGCGTCCTGTTCGAGGTCAAGCAGCCGTACTGGAATCACAATGGTGGCGTGATGGCGTTCGGGCCGGACGGCAAACTTTACATCGCCACGGGCGACGGCGGCAAAGCCAACGACCCTCACGACAACGCACAGAATTTGACCACAATGTTGGGCAAGATTTTTCGCATTGATGTCGACGGTCGTTCCGGCGATTTACAGTACGGCATCCCGGTGGACAACCCGTTCGCCGGGCGCGGGGGCGACACGCGCGGGGAGATTTGGGCGTACGGTTTGCGCAACGTGTGGCGCATGAGTTTCGACCGGGAGACCGGCGACCTCTGGGCGGCGGACGTCGGGCAAAACAAGTGGGAGGAAGTCAACCTCATCACGCGCGGCGGCAACTACGGCTGGAACATCCGCGAGTCGTTTCACAAATTCAAAGAGGACAGCCCGGCCAAGGGCGACTGGATCGACCCGGTGATCGAGTACGCCCACCACGCCGGCGTGGAGAAGGAGAGCAAGTTCCCCGGGCACGGCTACGGCGTGAGCATCACCGGCGGCTACGTCTATCGCGGCAAGGCGATCCCTGCGTTGCGGGGTGCGTACGTTTACGGCGACTTCGTCACCGGCTTGGTTTTTGCCGTCCGCCAAAAGGATGGCAAGGCGACCGAGCACGGCACCATCCATCAGCAGAAAGGCAAAATATTCCAAATCGCCAGTTTCGGCGAAGATGCGGAGGGTGAACTGTACCTATTGCCGCTGGTAGCCAACCCGGCGACCAAGCGTGATCCGGCAGGAAGCATCCTGCAACTCGTCGCCGAGTAGCCTTGGCCAAGCGCCTGGCCAAGCAGGTGAAAAAAGTGTTGCCCTTGGCCAAACGCGGAGTCAGTTTTCCTCCGGTTTAACCTTTTTTAACAAGCACAACCCATCGAGCAGCATGGCAGGCAAAGTCAACCGAATCGGCACCAGTCGTCCCTCCACCGCCTCGCGAGTGGCGGCCACCAAGGCGGCTCGGGCGGCGGCGGTGGATGCTGTTGGCGGCGTTCGGAGGGCGGCGCCGGTTGACGAAGTCAGCCGGCCCGAGAGCCCGGCCAGCATCGCCATGAAGAGCCTCGAGTTGGACGGCGTAAAAGCCGCTGACTTGAAGGTTCGCGTCGAGGCCAACGAGCGGGCACTCGACGACTTGCAAAAAGTCCAAAGCAAGGCCGGCGACATCGCGGACAAAGCCGCCGAGGCCACACCCGAGGCGATGAACGCCGCCGCAGGGAAAGTGGATCAGCTGCTCGAGGAGGGAGTATCGATTGCAAACCGCAAGGGGGGGGAGGGCGATTTTCTCTTCGGCGGCGACCAGGCGAAGGGAGCTCCGTTCGAGGCGCGGAAAGATGCCGCGGGCAAAATCACCGAGGTCAATTACCGGGGCAGCAGCGGGGTGGGTGTCGAGGAACTCGGCAGCGGTTTCTCGGTGACGACCGACATCCCCGGCGAGAACACCGGTGCCGCCGGTGCGATCGGCCTGGTGAAGGACTCGCGAACCGGTGGCGACCTGTTCGGCAACCTGATTTCCCTGCGTGACAATCTATTTGCGAGCGAAAAGGAGGCCATCGTCGAGCGCGACATCCCGGCGCTGCGCAAGGACGCCGAGCACCTGATCCAGCACTTCGGCGAAGTATCCGCCAACCAGATGATGCTCGACACGGTCGTGGCTTTGGCCGCCGACATCCAGACTGAAGGCGGACAGTCGATGAGCACCGTCGACAAGCTGGGCAACATTCAATATGCCCTGCACCGTGCGACGGTTGATAACCGCAACTTTATCCAGCAGGATCCCCTTCGGCCGGTCAACTGACCGTGAGTCAGGAGCACCTCGCGGCTTGGCCAAGCGGCGCATCTTGCTTGTAGTCAGCCTTCGACCGGCGTAAAACTAACGGAGCCAACAGATTCATCCGTAATGTCGCAGGTAGTCACAAGAGCAGGAAAAGCCCGAGTGTTGTCCGTGGTAATGGGGGGCGGGCAGGGAGCGCGCCTGTTCCCGTTGACCCGCGAACGCTCCAAGCCGGCCGTGCCGCTGGCGGGGAAGTATCGCCTGGTGGACATTCCCATCTCCAACTGCATCAACTCGCGGCTGAACCAGATTTATCTGCTTACGCAGTTCAACTCCGCCTCGCTGCACCGGCACGTTTCGCACTCGTACAAGTTCGACCATT
This sequence comes from Verrucomicrobiia bacterium, assembly GCA_963583225.1. Classification (GTDB taxonomy): domain Bacteria; phylum Verrucomicrobiota; class Verrucomicrobiia; order Limisphaerales; family UBA1096; genus UBA1096. The sequence continues at coordinate 1,806 of CAUZVJ010000127.1, read as the reverse complement.
TTTCATGCGGCTTTGTGGAGATTTTGGCGGCCGAACAAACGCCGACCAGCGACACATGGTATCAGGGAACAGCCGACGCCGTTCGCAAAAACCTGATTCACCTGCTGAACAACGACTTCGAGCACCTGCTGATCCTGAGCGGCGATCAACTGTACCGGATGGACTTCCGCGACATCATCGCAGCGCACCTCGAAAAGGAGGCGGAGCTGACCGTGGCGACCATCCCGGTTGGGCGGGACTTGGCCAAGGCGTTCGGCATCATGCACAACGATGAGGATGGCCGGATCAGCCGATTCGTCGAGAAGCCCGGCACGCCGGAGTTGCTCGACTCATTGCGACTCGCCGACGCGCAGGTTGCCGAGCAGGGGCTCGAGGCGGGCGGCGACCATTACCTCGCGTCGATGGGCATCTATGTTTTCAAGCGCGAAACGCTGACCCAGTTGCTAGACAACGAGATGACCGACTTTGGCAAACACATCATCCCCCGGGCCATCGAGACTCACCGGGTTTTCTCGCACGTCTATAAGGGGTACTGGGAGGACATCGGGACGATCCGCTCTTTCTTCGAGGCGAACCTCGACATGGTCAGCACGGTTCCCAAGTTTGATTTTTTCCAAATGGAGACGCCGATCTACACCCGGCCACGCTTCATGCCTGCGTCAAAGATCAACGGCGCAGCCATCGACCAGGCGGTGATCTCCGACGGGTGCATCATCGACCGCTCGCGCATCAGCCAAAGCCTGATCGGGGTTCGCTGCATCATTTCGCCCGGTTGCCGGGTGCACCGCTCGGTATTGATGGGGTCGGACTTTTACGAGACGAATGCCTCCAAGGCGGAGAGCGACGAAAAAGGCATCCCGCGCATCGGCGTCGGCGAGAACACCCGCATCGAAGAGGCCATCATCGACAAAAACGCCCGCATCGGCGCCAACTGCGTCATCACGCCCAACGACAAACCGGAGCATTTCGACGGCGAAAACTTTTACATTCGCGAGGGCATCGTGATTATTCCTAAAAACGCCGTCATTCAGCATGACACGGTGATTTAAACCGTTTTACGCTTGGCCAAGCGGAAAGCGGCGGCACCCAAAAATAATACGTGTAAGTATTATTTTGTTGCATGGAGTGCCTTTCCAGCTACGCTTTTGGGCCGTTTCGGTCTCCGTCAATTCGTCCCGGATTGCCTTGGCCAAGCGGGACTTTTTTAAGGATTTTCACATGAAAAACCTAATAACAGCTTTATTGGGCCTCACTGCGGCAGCGGCAACGGCTGCCCCAGTCGAGGGTTGGCTCCATATGCGCGGGCCGCTGCAGACCGGCGTCTCACTGGAGAAACATCTGCCGGACAATATCCTAACCGAGGACGCGCTCTGGACGGCCGACCTGCCCGGGCGCTCCACGCCGACGGTGGCCAACGGCCGAATTTTCGTCGTCGGCCATCTCGGCGAAGGCGCGAACCTGCAGGAAGGCGTGTTTTGTTTTGACGCCGACACCGGCGAGAAACTTTGGGAGCACAAGTTCAACGATTTCCTGAGCGACATCATTTACACGCGCTACGCCGCCTCGAGCCCGACGATCGACCCCGAGACTGGCAACTTGTTCTTCCAAGGCACGCAGGGGCTCTTCGCCTCGTTCACGCCGGACGGCAAGATGCTCTGGCACCATTCGCTGATGGAGGTGCTGGGCCGGATGACGTTCCCGAACGGCCGCACCGCCACGCCGATCATCGATCGCGACTTGGTCATCACCCGAGGCATCATGGCCAACTGGGGCGCGCAAGGCCCGCCGTGGGATCGCTTTTATGGG